>CAZLFW010000117.1:0-15378 GCA_964559045.1 uncultured bacterium | reverse complement strand
TAGCGACTGAAGAATCCATAAATCATTAATATTAAATGAAAAAATTACCATATTAATAGAAATGCCGTGCAAAGGTCTCAAATTGGAATAATTTGGAGCTCACAAAATAATAAGAATAGACCGAAAACAAAATATTTGGTGTTTTTGTATTGATATTAATTACAGTAAATAACAATAAGTTACAGATACTATTGATTGGCTTCTAATGACTATTGAACCAATTTATTTAAAATTTTTACATTATCCGTAAAAAATGTAGAGGCACAAATGAACATAATATATATAGGCACTTCCGAATTTGCGGTGAAACCGCTTAAGTTGCTTTTGGAACAAGGTTTTAACGTGTGCGCGGTTGTTACCCGAAAGGATAAAGCAGGAGGAAGAGGTAAAAAAATTATAAAATCTCCTGTTAAGGAATTTGCGGAAAAGCGGAGTTTAAATATTTTACAGCCCGATAATATCAATTGCAATGAAATTAAAAATTTTATTCAAAAGAATAATATAAATCTCGGCATTGTGGTTTCTTACGGAGGTATTATAAAAGAGTTTATATATTCGCTTCCTGAATACGGAATGATTAATATCCATCCTTCTTTGCTTCCCAAATACAGAGGTCCCTCTCCAATTCAAAGCGCATTGCTAAACGGAGATAAAGAAACAGGTGTCAGTGTGATTAGAATTACAGACAAAATGGATGCAGGTCCTGTATTGCTACGAGAGAGAATAGATATTTCAACAGATGACAATTTCTTTACATTGCACGATATGCTGGCTGAAACAGGAGCTTGTTTGTTAATAAAATGCGTAAAACAGATTAAAGCGAAAAAAATTTCAGAACATCCTCAAAATGAACATGAAGCGGTATACTGCAATATCATTGACAAAGAGAGCGGTTTAATTAGGTGGAATGAGCCTGCTGAAAAGATTCACAATAAGATAAGGGCATTTGTAAAGTGGCCTGTTGCGTTCACTTATTTAAACGGTAAAGTTTTAAAAATATATGCTTCAAAATACAATGCAAATTATAAGGTTTCGGATAAAATTTCAGGAACAGTTGTTAAATTATCCAAAAAATCTTTTGGTGTGGTTTGCGGAGACGGTGTTTTGCTTGAAATTCTAAAATTACAGTTGCAAGGGAAAAAAGTGCTTCAGGTTAATGATTTTTTAAACGGAATAAAACTCACAACAGGTGATTTGCTGGGATAGATGGAAGATTATAAACCGAGAAAACGTTTAATAATATTTTTGCTTTCAGTGCTGATTTTGTTTATTTATCTGCTTTTTGCGGTTCTTTACATAATTCCTGCTCTCGGTTTCA
The DNA here is from genome assembly GCA_964559045.1 of uncultured bacterium. Lineage (GTDB taxonomy): Bacteria > DYJV01 > DYJV01 > DYJV01 > DYJV01 > CAZLFW01. The sequence goes on along the minus strand of CAZLFW010000117.1, from coordinate 14,060 downwards.
GCAATTTGCCCGGTTTTGTGCAATACCTTTTTTTCACTGTTTTATTCGGAATCCCTCTTCTTTTGACATTTATGGTTTTAGTGCTCGTTGCAGCCATTATACGCGGAAAAGATTTTTTCTTTTTTAGAAAAGTGCGCCTTGTATCCATTAAACTTCTTTACCCTTTAATTGTTTTTATTGGAAATTTATTAAAAATAGATACCGATAAAATAAGAAGCTCTTTTATTGAGATTAACAATTCTCTTTTAAAAAGCTATAAAAACAAATTTAAAAAAGATGAAATGATTATGCTGATACCTCATTGCTTGCAGAATACTGATTGCGAGTTTAAAATAACTAATAACATAAATAACTGCAAAAAATGCGGTAAGTGCAAAATCAAAGATATTATCGAATTATGCGAGCAATACGATATTTACGTAAGCATTGCAACAGGCGGCACAATGGCGAGAAAAATTGTTAAAGATAGAAAACCTCGGTTTATTATTGCTGTTGCTTGCGAAAGAGACCTTGCAAGCGGTATACAGGATTCTTACCCTTTGCCTGTTTTCGGGTTGCCAAACAGCAGACCTTTTGGTCCCTGTGTCAATACAGATGTTGACCTTGTGAAATTAAAAGAAGCTATGGAATATTTTATAGATTCAAGATTAAGATAGGAGTATGAAAAAAGTTAATATTTTTGTTCTATAACGGGGACAAACCACTGCTCTATATTGTAACCTATTCCCGCAGGTGCAAGCTCTACGTTTCTGAATCTTTTGTTTAAAATAACAAGAGAGTAGGGGACATATAGAAAAACATAAGGTTGTTCTTCCGCAAGAATCTCTTGGAATTTAAAATAATACTTTTTTCTTTCCTCCTTGTTAAAAGTCAACCTTGCCTTTGTAAGCAATGTGTCAACTTCTTTATTTTTAAAGCTTATGAAATTCAGCTCTTTTGCGCCTGTTTTGGTAGACAGCCAAATATCGTATTGGTCGGGATCTATACCTGTGCTCCAACCGAGTATTACAGCGTCGAATCTTTTCTTGTCAATGAATTCATTGATAAAAGAAGCCCATTCTATTACCCTGATATTTACCGATATTCCAACTTCTTTTAACCGTTTCTGGATAATCTGCGCAGCTTTCAGCCTGCTGCTGTTACCTTGGTTGGTAAGTATTGTAAATTCGAATTTTTTTCCGTTTTTATCAAGTATCCCGTCGTTATCAGTATCTTGCCAACCTTCTTCTTTTAAAAGCTCTTTGCTAAGAGAGGGAGAGTAGGGGTATTTTTTAACGTTTTTGTTGTAATACCACATATCGGGTCTGTAGGGACCTGTGGCAGGAGTGCCGAGCCCGAGCAGCACACCTTTTACAATTTCGTTTTTGTCTATTGCATAAGCAATTGCCTGACGAACTTTTTTATTTTTAAACAGAGGTCTTTGCAGGTTAAAACCGAGATAAGTGTAACTGAACACAGGATAGCAAAATTTTCTGAAATTCTCTTTGAAATATCTTGTTTCTGTCTGCCTTTTGAATTGTATGGGAGTAAGTCCCATTTCATCTATTTTACCTGCTTTTAATTCAAGAAACATTGTGGATGAATCAGGGATAATTTTGTAAATATAACCGTTTAAAAAAGGGCGTCCGCTAAAGAAAGTTTCATTTGCGGTTAATTTAACCGACTGACCCACTTCCCATTTTTTGAATTTGAAAGCGCCTGTTCCAACGGGAGATTTTGACAATGGAGATTTTGTAATATCTTTTCCTTTTAAAAGATGTGACGGAAGAATATTTAATGTCCAGCTTCCGAGAGCAGGAGCAAAAGGTTGTTTGTAATATACCTTGATTCCATAATCTCCCGTTTTTTCAATTTTATCAATTAGCTCGTAATCTCCTCTGTAAGCAGTTGGTGTCTTTGGATCCATGATAACATTGTAAGTGTATATAACATCATCTGCTGTGAATTTTTTTCCGTCCTGCCATTTAACATCTTTTCTCAGCTTAAAAGTAATGATTTTATTATCTTTTGAAATTGAAAACGATTCTGCAAGATCGCCCACTAATTCAAGATTTTTGTCGTATTTTAACAAACCGTTATAAATTAGCCCCGCAATTTGATGCGAAGCTGAATCTGTTGCAAGAATAGGGATAAGGTTGCTAATGTCTCCTATTGAGCCTACAATGATTTTATCTCCGTAAACAGGTTTTTTATCGTTAAATGTTTTTTGTGAATTATGTTTTTGTGGTGATTTTGGTTCTTTTTTGTCGGAGCATGAAAAAAAGATTATGGCTATTAATAAAACCGTTAAAGGGAAAGCTGTTTTTCGCATTAATGCCTCCGGTAAACATATTTCTAATTTTACGTTAAACCTGTATAAATTGGAATTTTTCGATAGATTATCAGTTAATTAAATTCAAGGTTCAACGTTAATAAAATTTTACAATTAATATGTTGCCACTATTTTTACTAAAGATTTTTACATAAGTTATTTTTAAAAATAAAAAAAAGTTATGTAGCTTCGCATTGTTGTTAATTTTTGTCAAAACTTTGTAGGATATTATGCTTGCCCCCGGTAATTAGTAGCTGTATATCCTATAAAAATTATGTTAAAGAACTCTAAAACTTTTAAGGAACCATTTTCGATAAAAGATATACTACATATTGAATTGGATGTCGATGATAATTTTTACTGTAAAGAAGATAAAAAACTAAAAAGAATGGCTTAGAAAATGATAATAAAAAAAAGATTAAAATTTTAAAAAAGTTGCCTTGACAACTTGGGGTAGTATAGGGCGTGTTTACAACAAAGCTTTTTTAGAAAGAGTCTCGCAATTTTATATCCTTTAAAAGTTTGCTTTTTATAACACGATGAAATTACATATTTTTTAATTTATTATTTCATTCTTGCCCTGCATATTGTATACGAAAAAAGATTAAAAAATTTCTTGACAATTGTTATTTTTTTCTTTAGGGGGATTTACGTAAACGTAAAAGTTATAAATTCCAATTTAAAATTATATAAAAAAAATCGGGAGGGAAAAATGATAGGTGCTTTGGATTTGTTTTTGTTGAGTGTTTGTATCTTCTTTTTCGGTCATGGACTGGTCAAAAGAGGAATGTTGTGGAAAAAAGGGAAAGATGAGAACAGATGGGATAATGTAGGTGAGAGAGTGGGAGGCATTTTTCAAATAGGTTTCGGGCACACGAGACTTTTAAGAGAAAAACTTACCGGCATTACACATTTGTTAATTTTTTACGCATTTATTGTCCCTTTTGTTTTTGTTGTTTTTTGTCAGGCAAATTTTTCTTTTTCACCAGGCGTTGCCTCAGCCTTATCGGTTTTGTTGGATGTTCTCGGATTGGCCGGAATTTTAAGCGTTGTTGTTCTGTTTGTAAGAAGAGTCATTGTTAAAGATAAAGGTTTTGATACGAAAAATGAAGATTTTATAGCGCTTATAATGTTGTTTGCAATATATTTCACCGGATTTCTCGTTGAAGGAAGCAGAGTTGCCACTTCCGGAGGCGAGATTGCCGATTACGCTCCTGTTGGGAGTTTGGTTGCGCATCTTTTTACTCCGTCGGCATCTGTTTTAAGAACCGTTTGGCAAATTCATTTTATTACCGTTCTTCTTTTTATTGCATATATCCCTTATTCCAAGCTGATTCATGTTATAACGGGCCCAATGAATCTGTTTTTCAGAAACCTAAAGGGAAAAGGATATTTAAGAACAGACGACCTTGAAGAAATGGAAGAATTCGGAGCAAACAATCTTGAGCAGTTTTCATGGAAAAATCTTCTTGATTTGGACGCATGTGTGAGATGCGGCAGGTGTTCGGACAATTGTCCCGCAAATTTAACGGGAAAACCTTTGAATCCCAAAGAAGTGATTCAGAAACTTAAAGTTTACATGGAAAACTATAACGAAGAGACAAAAGAAGGGATTATCGGAGAAATTTTATCCGAAGATGAAATCTGGTCATGCACAACATGTATGGCTTGTATGGAAAATTGTCCTATGATGATAGAACATATAAATAAATTGGTGGATTTAAGACAATATCTTGTTTTAATGGAAAGTAAAATGTCCAATGAGATTCAGGTTGCTTTCAGAAACATTGAAAACAATGGTAATCCTTGGGGAGTGGGACAGGCTAACAGAGCTGATTGGACAGAAGGTTTAAATGTTCCTGTTATGTCTGAAATAGAGGATAAAGAAAATGTTGAATATTTATTTTGGCCCGGATGTGCAGGTGCAGTGGATGACAGATATAAAAAAGTCTCCTCTGCAATGGTAAACATACTTAACAAAGCCGGAGTTAAGTATGCTATCCTCGGCACAGAAGAAAAATGTTGCGGTGACCCTGCGAGAAAAGCGGGGAACGAGTATTTATACCAAAATATTGCAAAAGAAAATATTGAAACAATGAACAACTACGGAGTTAAAAAAATTATCACAGCTTGTCCTCACTGTTTCAACACTCTTGCAAAAGATTACAAAGACCTTGGCGGAGATTACGAAGTTATTCATCACACTCAATTAATAGAGGAGCTGTTAAGAACAGGCAAGTTAAACGTTAAGCAATCTTTTGCCAAAAAAGTTATTTACCACGATTCCTGCTATCTCGGAAGGTGGAACGATATTTACGATGAGCCGAGAGAAATTCTCAACCGTATGGGTAGCGAACTTGTTGAATTTGACAGAAATAAAATAAAAGGGTTCTGCTGCGGAGCAGGAGGCGGAAGAATGTTTATGGAAGAGACAATTGGAGACAGAATCAACAATGTGAGAGTTGAGCAAGGTCTTGAAAAAGAGCCTGAATGTTTTGCAACTGCATGCCCTTTTTGTCTTACTATGATTACTGACGGTGTTAAGGAGTTTAACAAAGAAAATGATGTTGAGATAAAAGACATTGCAGAAATTGTTGATGAAAACTCAAATTAGAAAAATGAAAGGAGCGGATAAAATGAAAAAGATATTTTTTATAAATTTGATTTTTTTGCTGTTATTTGCAACTTCAGGTTTGGCGAAAAAATGCAGTTATTGTCATAAAGCTGAATCCCAACAGTTTCAAGCAAGTGTTCATGCAGGAGAAATTGAATGCACCGATTGTCATAACGGAGCAGACGAATCACATAAAAAAGGTTTTAAATCCGTGGTGGACTGTGTTTCTTGTCACGATAAAATGGAAAGCATCAAAAATAGCGTTCATTCAAAAGCTTTGTTTGACAAAGAAGAGGGTGTTTACAAATGTTGGGCTTGTCATACCAAACATTCTATTCTTCCCACAAATAACGAAGCTTCTTCGGTATACAAATGCAACCTTAAAAATACATGCACCAAATGCCACAAAGGCATAGCAGGTAAAGGTTTGTTCGGAAAATTTGCCAAATTCAGAATTTCCGCTCATGAAAAAATTTATGCAGGTTACGATTACTCGGATACAAACTGCTTGAATTGTCATCACGGCAGTGTTGCTCACGGAGAGAAAAATCTTAATCCTTCAAATTGTAACAAATGTCATAATAAGGACGGTTTCAAGTTTCACACGTCTCTTGACACCTATGCTGGAATATGGGTTTTCATAGCGTTTTTACTTTTTATAGCAGTTGTTTTATGCGTTTCTTCCAAAATGAAAAAAAGGTTGAAAAAAGAGGATGATTAACGGACTTGAAGGTATCAGAATATTGGATTTGTCCCGGCTGCTTCCGGGACCTTATTGCTCCATGATTCTTGCTGATATGGGAGCTGAAGTTATTAAAGTGGAAGACACTTTTGCAGGTGATTATTTCAGAGAGTGGGAGCCCAAGCAGATAAAGAACAGTGTTTATTTCATAGGAGTTAACAGAAATAAAAAAAGCATTACACTTAATTTAAAAACTCAAAAAGGGAAAGAAGTTTTATATAAGCTTGTAAAAAAAAGTGATGTTGTAATGGAAAGCTTCAGACCGGGAGTGGCTTCAAAGCTCGGAATTGACTTTGATTCCTTGAAAAAACATAATGAAAAATTAATTTATTGTTCCATTACAGGATACGGGCAGAACACATCTTTAAAAGACAAAGCGGGACACGATTTGAACTATCTTGCGCTTTCAGGGATTTTAAGCATGTCGGGAAGCAGAGACGGCAAACTTCCCGTGCTTGGAATGCAGGCAGCAGACATGTGCGGAGCTGTTTTCGGAATAATTGCAATTCTTCTTGCAATTATCAGAAGAGACAAAATTAAAAAACCTCAGTATCTTGATATTGCCATGATGGACGGGCTCTATTCTTTTCTCACAATGGTTGCGGCAAAATATTTTAAAGACGGAGAAGTCCCTTTTCCCGCTTCAAACCTGTTTAACGGAAAATTTGCCTGTTATAATATTTTTGAAACAAAAGACAAGAGATTTTTTACTGTCGGTGCAATAGAAGACAAGTTTTGGAACAGGTTCTGCGAAGTTATAGGCATGGAGGAATGGAAAGGGAAGAACAGTGATGAAAGCGCTCAGGATAATATTGTGGAAAAACTCGAAGTTATTTTCAAGGAAAAGGATTTTTCAGAGTGGAGAAAGATTTTTGAAAATGAAGATATATGTGTTGAGCCTGTGTTGAATCTTGATGAAGCGTTAAATTCCGATTATGTGAGAGAGCGTGAAATTGTATTTGAAAAAGAGGATAAAATTGACGGAATCTGTAAGTTTATCAAATCTCCAGTAAATATTTCTCCTTCAGGAGAATCTTTTGTAAAAACTCATCCCCAAAAAGGAGAAGATACTTTTCACGTGCTAAAATCAGCAGGTTATTCTGACGAAGAATTAAAGGAAATGCAAAAAAATGAAATTATCTGAAACTGAAAAAGTTTACCAAATAGGAGAACTTGCAAAAAAGCTTAGAATCAGCCCGAGAACCATCAGATATTACGAAGAGATAGGGCTGCTTAAAGAAGCAAAGAGAAATTCGGGAAGTTACAGAGTTTATGATGAAGAGGATTATACAAGGTTGAAATTTATAAGGAAACTTAAAATTTTAGGTTTGAAACTTTCTCAGATTCAGGAGCTTGAAAGGCTTTACAGGGTGCATAAAGAGAATAAAAAGTATATCCCCCGTCTTCTTGAAATGTTTGATGAGAAAGTTGCTTATATTGACGAAAAAATAGGAAGCTTGCAAAGTTTAAAAGAAGATATTTTAAGTTATAAGAAAAAACTTCTTGAAATAATGCTTGAAGAGTAATTGTTGTATTAAAAATAATCAAAGGGGGCATAGATGGAAAGTGTTGTAATAGTATCAGCTTGCAGAACGGCAATAGGAAATTTTAACGGTGCCTTATCAAGGTTTACAGCTACGGAGCTCGGCGCAATGGCAATTGAAGAAGCTGTTAAAAGGGCAGGAATTGAAAAAGATATGGTTGATGAAGTTATTATGGGCAATGTGCTGCCGTGCAGTCTCGGGCAGAATCCGGGGCGTCAGGCAATGATTAAAGCGGGTCTTCCAATGGAAGGCGGCGCAATAACAGTTAATAAGGTTTGCGGCTCGGGATTAAAATCGGTTATGCTCGGAGAGCAGGCTATTAAATGTAATGACGCTGAAATAGTTGTTGCAGGAGGAATGGAAAGTATGACCAATGCTCCTTATTATCTTGACAAAGCAAGAAACGGTTACAGAATGGGAGCTGGTAAAATTGAAGACCACATGGTTCATGACGGATTATGGGACGTTGTAAACGACTTTCACATGGGATACACGGCAGAGCTTATGAAAGACAAGTTTAACATTTCAACAGAAGAGATGAATGAATTTTCCGTTGCTTCAAACGATAAAGCAATTGAAGCAATTGAAAAGGGTTTGTTTGACGAGGAGATTTTCCCTGTTGAAGTGCCTCAGAGAAAAGGCGAGCCTGTTATTTTCAAAAAGGACGAGGGTCCCAGAAAAACTTCTCTTGAAATAATAGCAAAGCTTAAACCCGCCTTTAAAAAAGGCGGAACGGTTAATGCAGGAAATGCTTCCAAAATAAGTGACGGCGCAGCAGCAGTTGTTATTATGAAAGAGAGCAAAGCAAAGGAGCTCGGTTTAAAACCTCTTGCAAGAATAGTTGCACAAGGAGCAGCAGGAAGAGTTCTCGAAGAAGTCCTTGTTACTCCCATTAGCTCAATCCCTAAGGTTTGCAAAAAAGCGGGATTAAAAGTTTCCGATATTGACCTTCACGAAATTAACGAGGCTTTTGCCGTAACGTCTGTTGCCATTGTAAAAGAGCTGGGTATTGATTTTAACAAGGTAAACGTTAACGGAGGAGCTGTTGCTCTCGGTCATCCAATAGGTGCAAGCGGAACAAGAGTATTGGTGACTCTGCTTTACGCAATGAAACAGAAGAACGTTAAATACGGAATGGCTTCTTTATGTCTCGGAGGCGGTGAAGCTGTTTCAATGATTATAGAAAATTTATAAAAGGGGGATGTATAAATGAAAGAGGTTGTAATAGTATCTGCGTGTAGAACGGCAATAGGAAATTTCGGAGGGACTTTAAAGGATGTTCCTGTGGTTACTCTCGGAGCAAAAGTTATAAGAAACGTTCTTGAGAAAGTGAATTTAAAGCCTGTTACTTCTGACAACTTAAAGGAAATGGGTGCAAAAGCTTTGAAAGGCGAATCATGTCCTGTTGAAGATGAAAATTACAAATGGGACGATTCCTTTAAATCCGTTCAAATTGACGAAGTTATTATGGGAAATGTTGTTCCTGCGGGACAGGGACAGAATACTGCAAGACAGGCTGTTATTAAAGCCGGTTTGCCTAAGGAAGTGGGAGCTTTCACAATAAACAAGGTTTGTGCTTCAGGTATGAAAGCTGTTGCTCTCGGTTTCCAATCCATACAGGCAGGCGAAGCCGAAGTGGTTATTGCAGGCGGTATGGAAAATATGAGCCAGATTCCTTTTGCCTTTCCCAAGGGGAGATGGGGAGCAAGAATGTTCAATGCGGAAATGGTTGACTTAATGGTGCATGACGGATTGTGGGAAATTTTTTACGGATACCACATGGGTGTTACTGCTGAAAACATTGCGGAAAAATACGGCATTTCAAGGGAAGAGCAGGATAAACTGAGTTTGGAGAGTCATACAAGAGCATTAAAAGCCATTGAAGAAGGTTTGTTTAAGGATGAGATTGTTCCCGTTGAAATTCCTCAAAGAAAAAAAGATCCTATAATCTTTGACACTGATGAAAGACCCATGAAAACAACTTTGGAAAAAATGGCAAAACTCCCTACTGTTTTCAAAAAAGGCGGGACAGTTACAGCGGGAAATGCTTCCGGAATAAACGATGCAGCAGCGGCATTACTGCTTATGACAAAAGAAAAAGCAGAAGAACTTGGGCTTGAGCCTCTTGCAACTATCAAAGGCTACAGTTACGGTGCCATGGATCCCGCATACATGGGGCTGGGACCTATTCCCGCAATTAACAAGTTATTTAAGAAACTGAATCTTAAAATGGAAGATATTGATTTGATAGAGTTAAACGAGGCTTTTGCAGCTCAGGCATTGGGTTGCATAAAAGAACTCGGATGCGATTTGTCAAAAACAAATATATACGGAAGCGGAATTTCTCTCGGTCACCCCATAGGAGCAAGCGGTGCGAGAATTTTGGTTACGCTCCTTTACGGAATGAAGAGGAACAACCTTAAAACAGGTCTTGCTTCCCTTTGCATAGGCGGGGGACAAGGTGCGGCAATGGTTGTTGAGAGATAAATTTAACATAAGAATTTAATAAAAGGAGGTATGAAATGGAAGTAAAAGTATTTGGTGTTGTGGGAGCCGGGCAAATGGGAAACGGCATTGCTCAGGTTGCTGCACAGGCGGGATTAAACGTAATAATGAGAGATATTAAAGACGAATTTGTTGAAAGAGGTATGAATACCATAAAAAAGAACCTTGAAAGAGCCGTTGGCAAAGGCAAAATGAGTGAAGACGATAAAAATGCCATTCTCGGCAGAATAAAAGGCACAACAGACATGAATGATTTCAAAGATGCCGATTTTGTCGTTGAAGCCGCAATTGAGAGAGAAGATTTAAAATTGCAAATTTTCAAAGAGCTTGACGAAATTACGAAAGACAATATTATTCTTGCGTCAAATACAAGCTCCATTTCCATTACAAGAATTGCAGCAGCTACAAAAAGGCCGGAAAAAGTTATAGGGATGCATTTTATGAATCCTGTCCCCGTTATGAAACTTGTTGAAATAATAAAAGGATTGGCAACAACTGAGGAAACTTTTAAAGTTACAAAAGAGCTTGCTGAAAAAATGGGGAAAACATGTGCGGAAGCTCAAGATTATCCCGGATTCATAGCTAACAGAATTTTACTTCCAATGATAAACGAAGCTGTTTATTGTTTGTTTGAAGGAGTGGGGACTCCGGAAGATATTGATACCGTAATGAAGCTTGGCATGAATCATCCTATGGGACCTCTTGCTTTGGCGGACCTAATCGGCTTGGATACATGTCTCGCAATTATGAATGTGCTTCATGAAGGCTTGGGGGATTCCAAATACAGACCTTGTCCTTTACTTAAAAAATACGTTGATGCAGGTTTTCTCGGAAGAAAATCAGGCAGAGGATTTTACGAATATAAATAATGTTTAACCTCTGTTTTTCGAATTAAATTAAAAGGAGTTTGACATGGAATTTCAATTGTCTGAAGAGCAAAGAATGATTCAAGAAATGGTTGCAGATTTTGCAAAAAAAGAATTAAAGCCGTTGGCTGAAAAAATTGACAAAGAGCATTATTATCCTAAGGAAATAGTTGCAAAATTAGCTGAACTTGGTTTGATGGGAGTATCTTTTCCCGAGGAATACGGCGGAGCCGGCATGGATAACGTGTGTTATGCCATTGCTCTTGAGGAAATAAGCAGATATTGCGCTTCCACAGGAGTAATTATGTCGGTTAACAATTCTCTTGCATGTGATCCTGTTTACAAATACGGGACAGAAGAGCAGAAAAAGAAATTTTTAACTCCCATGGCAAAAGGTGAAAAACTCGGCTGCCTCGGGCTAACAGAGCCTAATGCAGGCAGTGATGCGGCAAATATTGCAACAACTGCAAAATTGGTTGGTGACGAATGGATTGTAACGGGAAATAAAATTTTCATTACAAACGGTGCACAGGCAAACACTGGAGTTATTATTGTTCAAACTGATAAAACCAAAGGATACAAAGGAATTGCAGCTTTAATCGTTGACCTTGACAACACTCCTGGATTCAAAGTGGGGAAATTGGAAGATAAACTCGGTATAAGGGGCTCTTCAACAGCGGAACTGGTTTTTGACGAAGCACGAGTTCCTAAAGAAAATCTCCTTGGTAAAATAGGAGAAGGTTTTAAAATTGCCCTGACAACTCTTGACGGCGGCAGAATCGGAATAGCATCACAAGCTCTCGGAATTGCAAGAGGTGCACTTGAAGAATCAGTTGAATATGCAAAGACAAGGGTTCAGTTCGGTAAACCAATAGCAAGTTTGCAAGCTATACAATGGATGATTGCAGATATGGCAACAAGAGTTGACGCTTCAAGATTGCTTATTTGGAGAGCTGCTTATTTAAAGGACAAAGGAGTAGAATATTCGAAAGAATCGGCTATGGCTAAGCTTTATGCTTCGGAAACCGCAATGTGGGCTACAACCAAAGCCATTCAGATACATGGCGGCTACGGTTACACAACTGATTATCCTGTTGAAAGATATTTCAGGGATGCGAAAATTACAGAAATTTATGAAGGGACATCAGAAGTTATGAGGCTTGTTATTTCAAGGTCATATTTAAAATAAGGAATACAGGCGAAAAGCGCTTTTAATAAAAAATAAGGAGGTAGAAAGTGAAAATTATTGTATGTGTAAAACAAACTTTTGACACAGAAGCAAAGATAGTTCTTGAAGACGGCAAAGTTTCCGACAAAGGGGTTAAACTTATTACAAACCCTTATGACGAATTTGCAGTTGAAGAAGCAATTAGGCTCAAAGAGAAGGACGGCGGAGAGGTTGTTCTCGTTTGTGTCGGAGCTGATTCCGCCACAGAGGCAATGAGATACTGCCTTGCTATGGGTGGTGACAGAGGTATTCATTTAAGTGATGAAGCATTTCTTAACGGTGATGAAAAAAGTGCCGCAGCAGCACTTGCAAAAGCAATTGAAGCTGAAGGTGATTATGACCTGATTTTATGCGGTCAGGTAGCTGTTGACGACGGCTCTGCTCAGGTTCCTCAAAGAGTTGCGGAGCTTCTTGACATTCCGCAGGTTACAATTGCAACAAAGATTGAAATTGAAGACGGCAAAGCAAAAGTTACCAGAGAAGCGGACGGAGGAAGCGAAATTTGGGAAGTTGAACTTCCTGCGGTAATCACTGCTCAGAGAGGATTAAACGAACCGAGATATCCTTCACTCCCCAATATTATGAAAGCCAAAAAGAAAGAAATTAAGAATTTAAGCCCTGATGACATTGATGCGGATACGGAAGAATTAGGAGAAGAGGGTGCCGGCACTGAAATTGTGGATTGTTTCTTGCCGCCTAAGAGAGAAGCTGGAAAAATTTTCGAAGGTGAAGTTGAAGAATGTGTTGCCGAATTGGTTAAAGCTTTAAAAGAAGAGGCAAAGGTTATTTAATCGGATTAAAAAATAATAAAGGAGGTTTATATAAATGAGCATTTTAGTATATTGTGATGCATTTGACGGAAAATTCAGAAAGGTTGCTTTGGAATTGTTAAGCGAAGCATCTAAGATTGCGGAGCAAACAGGAGACGAAGTTCACGCTCTTGTTTTGGGACCCGGTTCAAAAGCTCTTGCAGAGGAAACCGGTAAATACGGTGCAAAAAAAGCTTACTATTGTGAAGATGCTGCACTGGAAAATTATTCAACAGAAGGATATGCCGATGTTGTGGAAAAAGCTTTTGACGAAAGCGAGCCGAAACTTTTCTTGATTGGTCACAATCCGAGAGGAAAGGACCTTGCTCCGAGAGTGGCTCAGAGACTTGAGCTTGGTATGGTTTCAGACGTTATAGAAATTGAAGTTGACGGTGATGATTTTGTTTTTACAAAACCTATTTACGCCGGCAAATGTATAACAAAGCAGAAATGTAAAACAGAGCCTGCATTTGTTTCAGTAAGACCCAATGTTATGGCAGTGGAAGAAAAAGGCGGAGATGCACCTGAACTTGTTGAATTAAAACCTGAGGTAAGCCTTGACGACATAAGAGCAATTGTTAAAGAGCTTATTGTTCAGAAATCAGAAAGACCTGAATTAACCGAAGCTGAAGTAATTGTCAGCGGCGGCAGAGGTCTCGGCAATCCTGACGGATTCAAATTAATAGAGGAACTGGCTGATGTTCTCGGTGCTGCTGTGGGTGCAAGCAGGGCTGTTGTTGATGCGGGATGGAAACCTCATTCCTTTCAGGTTGGACAAACAGGTAAAGTTGTTTCTCCGGTTCTATATATTGCTTGCGGTATTTCTGGAGCAATTCAGCATCTTGCAGGTATGGGTTCGTCAAAATTTATAGTTGCAATTAACAAAGACCCTGAAGCTCCCATTTTCAACCTTGCAAACTACGGTATAGTGGGAGATTTATACAAAGTTCTTCCTGTTTTAATTGAAGAGTTGAAAAAAGCCATGTAGCTAAATATAGTCGAAAAGAGCGGGTTTTGCCGCTCTTTTCTTTTATAAAAAAATTGTTTCGAAGTCGGTTTAATACAATTTTTCACTTGAAATGACATTTGTAACATTCTTAAATTGTTGTTATTAAAGTGTCTTTTAACGTTGAACTGTAAACTTGTATTAAATGGTTGAGTCGAGTTCGAAGCAATTTTAACATTAAAAGACTTTTGCACAGTAAAAAATGGTAAAATTTTATAAAATAAATATATATATGTAAAAACAGGCAGTTATAATGGATTCTTCCCCTTCGCTTTGCTCAGGGTCAGAATGACTTTTTTGGGGTCATTCTCATATGGATGACAATGTCAAGAAGAAAAATTAATTTTTTAAAAGTTTATTTTTTGGACTTACATTCTCATATTCGCGTGCTGGCTAACGCATGATTTTGAGTCCGTTATGATGGTTACCCTTATC
>CAZLFW010000116.1:0-6323 GCA_964559045.1 uncultured bacterium | reverse complement strand
AAATGACATCTGCCCAAAGTTATTTTGAAAATGTTTACGTTGAAAAATTCCAAAAAATCGGATATATAACACTTTGCACACACAAAGGTTACATAGTGAAAGTTTCATTTGGAAAAGCTATGGAGCAACTCTCTTTTAAAGTGCACACCGAAAGCGTTGTAAAAGAGTTCTTCGATACTATTGAAAAATACCTTGCTGGAGATTGTGTAAAATTTGACTTACCGCACAAATTTTACAATATAAGCTATTTTTCTGAAAAAGTTTATAAAGAATTAAAAAAAATTCCTTACGGAAAAATCGAAAGTTACAGCTCTATAGCTGCTAAAATAGGATATCCAAAAGCATATAGAGCAGTAGGCAATGCTTGTGGAAAAAATAAAATTCCCCTGATAGTTCCTTGTCATAGAGTTATTTGTAAAAATGGTGCATTAGGAGGTTTTTCAGGCGGTATTGAAATTAAAAAATTTTTTTTGAAAATTGAAAAAAGCCAAAGGAGTTAGCTATGTTGTTTTTAAGCATTGACAAAGAAGACGATGTATATATTGTAAAATTCAATACAGATGTTATAGCTGGAAATATACATGATATTAAAGCAAAAGTTAATGAACTTCTTTCTCAAAATATAGTAAAATTTATTTTTGATTTTAGCTCTGTAAATTTTATGGACAGTTCTGGTATAGGATTTCTTGTTACTGTTCTAAAAGAATTATCTAAAAAAGACAGCAAACTGAAACTTTGCAATTTGAATAATACAGTTGCATCCACACTGAAACAGGTACAGCTCTATTCTTTTTTTGATATTTATGACTCTGTAGATGAAGCATTGGAATCTTTCTATTGATAAAATAATTTAATCAAGGATTTTAATCAATGTATCTGTTAAAGATTTTCGTTAATTTGGATAGCAGTAAAAAATTAGATAATATTAACACCAAAGAAAAAATTGATTACCGAGATGTTAGTTCAATATCAACAGTTATTGCCAATGAGATTATTGGAGAAGCAATATCACCTGATATTCTACCAAAAGAAGAGCAGAAAAATCTTCTTAAAATAAATGACCTAAAAGATTTATCTTCCTTTGCAGGAGATGGTGTATATATAAAGAAAAACGAGCCTTCAAGGCTATACGCTGAAAAAAGCGGTGAAATAATTTTCAAAAACGGTAAATTTTACGTAAATGACAAACTTAATTTAAAAAATATTGATTTTAAAACTGGAAACATTGTATTTCCCGGCGATATAACAATAGAAGAGGATGTAAAAGCTGGTTTTTCCGTAAATGCGAGAAATATTGAAGTAAAGGGCTCCGTTGACAATGCACGTTTAATTGCCGGTGAAACAGTAGTTGTTTCTGGAGGAGTAATAGGATTGCAAAATTCCGATTTTTGCAGAATCAACGCAGGAAAACTGGTTTATTTAAATTTTATAGAAAATTCAAAAATAGAATGCAGAGGAGCTGTTTATATTAAAAAATCTTCTATGCACACCGATATATATGCAAAAGAAAGAATCGTTATTTTCGGAGAGCCAGGGCTTGCCGTAGGCGGAGAGTTAATATCGAGAAAAAATATTCTCATAAGAAATGCAGGCTCCAAATGGGGGACAAAGACCATTTTAAAAGTAGGAATAGACCCTTTTAAATATTTAAGATTAAAAAGCTCTGAAATGAGGAGAAATCACTTGTTAGAACTTGATAAAGAAACTGAAAAAAGTATAAATTACATAAAATCAGTTTTATCCGATAATAGTATTGAATCAACGGAAAAAGATGTAGAAGAATTAAAGAAAGAACTGAACGATATTGAAGCGAAAAAAAAGGAGCTAACCAAAAGGATTGCACGGCTGAAAAGAATTATTGAAAAATTAAAACTTGACATTGAAGAGGAAAACAACAAATTGCATCTTAAAGATACTGCTGTTTATATTTTTAATAAAATTTATCCTGGTGCTGATTTAAGAATAGGTTTTGAGCATTACAAAGTTACAGATGAAACAGAAGGAGCAAAAATCACTTTGGAAGATGATAAAATAACTTTTAAAAAAATATTATAATTAAAGAGAGGTTGTAAATGGATATAGCAACGGTCATAGGCATAGCTTTGGCTATGGGGCTTATTTTAGCCTCAATTATAATGGGGGTTGGACTTGGTCCTTTTATAGATGTGCCTTCCATACTTATTGTTATTGGAGGGACTATAGCTTCTCTGCTAATATGTTTTCCAATGGGGTCAGTAATCGGAGCAATAAAAGTTTTTCTTAAAACCATGCTTGGAAAAACTCCTGCTCCTTCGGAAATAATAGACGAAATTGTTGAGCTTGCTGTAACAGCAAGAAAAGACAGTATTCTGGCATTGGAAAAAGTGGAAATAGCTGACCCTTTTCTTGCAAAAGGTATAAAGCTTGTTGTTGATGGCACAGCACCTGATTTAGTCACTTCGATTTTAAACACTGAAATAAAATTTATGAAACAAAGGCATCTTGAAGGTGCCAAAATATTCGGAACTGTTTCAGCAATGGCACCTGCATTCGGAATGATTGGGACTCTCATTGGTCTTGTGCAGATGCTCCAAAACTTAAGCGACCCTTCGGCAATAGGACCTTCAATGGCTGTTGCATTGCTTACCACTTTTTACGGTGCTGTTATTGCCAATATTTTCGGTGCTCCCATTAAAACAAAACTTGAAGGTAAGTCGGTAGAAGAAGCATTATTAAAAGAAGTTGTAATGCAGGGAGTTCTTTCCATTATGGAAGGAGACAATCCAATGATAGTAAGAAGCAAGTTAGAAGCGTTTCTCAGCCCTAAAATGAGAAAACCAGAGGAAGAATAATGGCAGAAGAAGATAAAAAACCTAAATGCGAAGAATGCGAAGAGTGCCCGCAATGCGAAGAAGGTTTACCCGGCTGGATGGCTACATTTTCCGACCTTTGCACCCTTTTGATGACTTTTTTCGTTCTTTTGCTCTCTTTCTCCACAATGGATGTTATAAAATTCAAACAAATGGCAGGCTCTGTTGACAAAGCTTTCGGATACACAAGAAAAGAAAAAGGCTCTTTTGAAGCCAAATCCACCACTCCTGTTACAATTCAGCTATCAGAAAGCGAAAACAAAATGCTTGATAACATTGAAGTGGGAGATGAGGTAAAGAAAAGTGCCAAAGAAGCGGGGCTTGACAAAGACGTTGAAATTGAAGTAACTTCCGACGGCGTAATGATGAGACTGAAAGGCAAAGTTGCATTTCCTCCGGGAAAAGCACTTTTAAATAAAAAGATTGAGCCGCTTATTCAAAAAGTTGCAAAAATATTAAAAGAACACCCTGACTATCATCTGAAAGTTCTTGGTCATACTGACAATATTCCCATTAAATCCAACAAATACGACTCTAACTGGGAGCTGTCTTCTGCAAGAGCTGTAAGAGTAATAAGAGAGCTTGTAGAAAAATATCATATTAATCCAGATAGACTGACAGCAATAGGATATGGAGATACTCATCCTCTTGTGCCCAATAATACTCCTCAAAACAGAGCAAAAAACAGAAGAGTGGAATTTATCTTTTACAAAAAAGGAAAAGGTTAATCAAATGTATTTGGGACCCCACTCTTTTGAAATGGATTCATGGATTTCATGTGCTCCTTTTGAAAAATTGCTCAATATGGATATTGTAAAAGCAAAAAATGGCAAAGCTGTTTTAAAAATGCCTTTCTTGTTGGAATACGCACAAGGAGCAGCACTTATGCACGGAGGCGCTCTTGTGGCTCTTGCAGATACCTCCGTGGTAATGGCAATTAAAAGTATTTTGGAGCCTAACAGTCACTTTGCAACCATTAAGTTAGAATCGGAATTCTTATATCCTGTTAAAAAAGGTATTGTAACTGCTTATGCTGAAGTCTCAAAGGGAAATAATGAAAGATTTTTTTTAGGAAAATCAGAAATTTTCAACGAAGAGCAAAAAAAAGTCATGCAATTCACCTCAATATTCAAGCTTGCAAAATCAGCAGCCATTACAAATGTCAAATTCAATAATCCTTAAAACTCAAAATATTACTGTAGCGAGAAAAAAGATAACTATTTTTAAAAATGTTAACTTTAATCTAAAAAAATCAGCTATCACCACTTTAACAGGTGAGTCAGGCTCGGGAAAATCCACATTTCTTAAAACGTTAAATGCACTTATTCCTTTTCAAGGCAAAATTTTTTTTAAAAACAAAAGCATACTGGATTACAAGCCTGTAATTCTAAGGAAAAAAATCTGTTACATCCCCCAAATACCTGTTGCAATAGCAGATAACATCTTTAATGAATTTAAACTTATTAACAGTGAGTTTGCATCTGAAGCAGCTTATGATATTCTGGAAGAGTTTAAACTTGATAATTCAGTATTAAAAAAAACATGAACAACCTTTCTGTGGGGCAGCAGCAGCGTATTGCCATTATAAGGGGCATACTGAATCAGCCTGAGATTATGCTGCTTGACGAACCCACAAGCGCACTTGACGAAAATAATATTAAACTGCTCAAGGAAATTATTTTACGTTTAAACAAAGAGCAAAAAATGACTTTTCTGATAGTTACTCACAATTTAAAAATGGCATCGGAAATATCTGAAATAAAATATATTTTACAAAATAAATCTTTAAGGCTAATTTGAATGTTTGAAATAACAGTATGCTTTTTGCTGATTCTTTGTATTGCAGCAGTGGCAAAATATAGCGGAATTAATTTGGAAAAAGAGATATTCACATCATTTTTAAGGGCTGTTGTTCAGGTTATGCTCCTTTCTTTTATAATTTTAAAGCTTTTTCAATTATCAACTTTTTTTACTTTTCTGGCTTTGATGGTTATGGGATTTGCAGGCGCTTTAACCGCTAATAAACATGGAAAATTTTTAAAATCATCTCTCTTTCCAACAGTTGTTTCCGTTTATATTTCCTCCTTTTCTATTTTACTGTTAATGCTACTTCTTCACGTAATAGAGAACAAAGCATCTGTTATTCTTCCTCTTGGAGGCATGGTAATAGGCAATTCAATGAACAGTATATCACTTGCTTTTGACAGGTTAAACTCCGAATTGGAGCATGAAATGCACTATATTGAGACAATGCTCGGACTCGGATTTTCCACAAAACAAGCTTTTAAAAAAATAGAAAGAAGCTGTATAAAATCTGCAATGATTCCAAAAATAAACAATATGAAAGCTTTGGGACTGGTGTGGATACCTGGACTAATGGCAGGAATGATACTTGGAGGTGCAAATCCTGTTAAAGCTGCAATATATCAGTTAATTATCATAGCTATGATTGTTGTGTCTTCGTTTATATCCTCAATAATTGTGATTCAAACGTCAAAAAGGAGAATCTTTAATAAACATGAGCAGATTATCTGCTAAAAAATTATGCTATGACAATTTTATGCTTTACCAAGTCAATCTCTTTCACTTTTGCTTTTACAACTTCCTGTTCTCCGAAGATATTCAGAAGATAAACCTTATCTTCTTCTCTTTTTAAAACATAGACATCATCCATTAGCTTTTTTTCATTATTATTCTCATATTTGAAAACTCTTGCTTCACACATTTATTATCTCCTTTAATTCTGAAATTAAATGGTCAATCATATGGGGAAGCGGGCTTGAGTGAAGCCCTATTATTTTAATATTTTCCTGAGTAAAAGGGAGCAAATATTTTTTTACCGGTGAATTGGCTATATTCTCAGCCATAGACGGAGTTAATTCTCCAAGCATTGAATTTGCAAGAACAATGGAAATAGGACCTACTATCATATCCACTTTGTCTACGATAAATTTAACAGAATTTTCACCTGTAGCTCCCTTATTAGCCTTTGCTTTTAACATTGCAGCAGTGGCAATGGAGTTTGTGCCTATGGCAATTATTTCTATTTTATCCAAAAATTCTTCTTTAAGTCTCTTGATAACAGCGCTTCCTATTCCTCCGCCCTGCCCATCTATAACGCAAATTTTTAATTTCATTCACTTCCTCCAATATAAAAAGTGGATATATTTAAAATAGAATAGAGTAACTGTCAATAAAATTATTCTCAAAAACAGCAACTGTTCAAAATTATATTATACAATTTTCTACTTGAAATGACATTTGCAATATTCTTGAATTGTTGTTATTAAAGTATCTTTCAACGTTGAACTATGAACTTTGAACCTTGAACTTGTATTACACTTCAACAACAAATAGTAAAATTGTATTTTTGCCCAACCACCAAAGTTTCAAATTTTAATATTGACATTTTGTGGCATTGAGATTATGTATACAGTATACAACCATCAAAGGAGATACAGATGAAACTAAAGA
>CAZLFW010000115.1:0-9963 GCA_964559045.1 uncultured bacterium | reverse complement strand
TTCAAAATTCAAGGTTTAAAAAAAATTAACAACATTTCAAATGAAAAATTTACCATCTGATTACATTTGATTACAAGAAAACTTTGATTTTTATTAATGATTAAAACTGTTAATAAGACTAAAGTTTTAGATTAATATGATTTTTCGGAGTTTTTATGAGGCGGGTTTACATTGAAACTTTAAATGAAAAAGAGCATTCCTATGTTATTTTTAGAAAAAACAGGGAATTCAACCATTTAAAAAACGTATTAAGAGTTGCTTCAAATGACGTTTTGGAAGGATTCAACCTTAAAGGTCTTGTTTCAAAAATTATTGTGGAAAGTGTTGAAAAAGATAAGATTACCTTAAAAGCTTTGGAATTTGTCAAGGTTCACTCAAATAACAGCAGGATAAACCTTGCTGTTTCAATTGTTAAACCTAAGTATTTTAACTTTATTTTAAAAAGTGCGGTTCAAATAGGAATAAAAAATATATTGCCTTTTGTAAGCGAATATTCGTATATTAAAAATTTTTCAACGGAAAAGCTGGATAAGTGGAATAATGTAATAGTGGAAGGAGCAAAACAGAGCGGTAACAACAGGTTTGATTTTATAAAAAAAATATACAATTTGGAAGAAATTGCAAATGTTTCTTCTAACAACAAATATTTTTTTGATTTATACGGCGAAACAGTGTATAATATTAAATCATACATGAAGCCGGTGGATGATGTTTATCTGGTTATAGGTGCGGAAGCGGGATTTAGCGATAACGAAAGGGAATTTCTTAAAGATTCCGGTTTTAAAAGCATAAAAATGAATTTCAATATATTGAGGACAGAGGTTGCAACTGTGGCGATGCTTTCTATTTTGAAATACCTAACGGGAGAGGCTTAATTGAAAATTAGCGACGAGTTTAAAATAGTTCTTTTTATTGGCTGTTTAATGCTTTTTCTTTATGCTGTTTATTATTTGAAAGATATTTTAACTCCTGTTTTTATTTCAATGTTTATAGCTTATCTGCTTGACCCCATAGTTGATAAATTGGAAAAAAGATTTTCAAGAGTTTTTTCAATTATCATTCTTATTACCGCTTCTTTAACTGCTGTTACCGTTATAGTCCTTTTTGTTGTGCCTGCTTTTATCACCGAATTCAACAAACTTGCGGAGAATTTTCCTTTATATTTGGAGAAAATCAAGGTGATTATAGGAAAAGCATCTTTTTTAATCGACCATATTCAGGAAT
Source organism: uncultured bacterium (assembly GCA_964559045.1). Lineage (GTDB taxonomy): Bacteria > DYJV01 > DYJV01 > DYJV01 > DYJV01 > CAZLFW01. Next base: position 8,739 of record CAZLFW010000115.1, on the reverse strand, counting down.
ACCTAAATAAAATTGTCCCTCATGCCGCCAAAGTTGCAAATAACATTTTTAACAACATTTTAAGCTTGTTTATGAATTTTTTCAATCTTCTTCTTATCCCCATTTTTACATTTTATTTTTTAAAAGATTTTGACAATATGAGGTTTAATGTGCTTGATAAGGTGCCTTTGAAATTCAAAGACAAATTTGTAAAAATTTTTATAAAGATAGACGAATCTGTAAGTGCGTTTGTGAGAGGACAGCTATTAATATGCTCAATTCTTGCTGTGCTATATTCAGCAGGACTTACAATTATAAAGCTTGACCTTGCCCTTATAATAGGAATATTTTCTGGATTTGCAACTATAATTCCTTATTTCGGATTTATTTTAGGTATAGTTTTTTCGCTAATAATAGCTTTTTTGCAATTTCATTCTCCAATGTCTCTTTTATCCGTTATTTTAGTGTTTTCCGCTGTGCAGGCATTGGAAAGTTTTCTTATTACTCCGAAGATTCTCGGAGACAAAGTGGGATTGCATCCTGTGGTGGTGATTCTAAGTTTAATGATTTTTGGAAAAATTTTCGGATTTATAGGATTAATAATTGCAATACCCCTTGCATCGGTTTTAAAAGTATTTTATAATGAGCTTGTTAATTATTACAAATCTTCAAGGTATTACGGATAATGGAGACTCTGTTATTATCAGACGAATTGAAAATATGCAGGAAAGACGCTTTTAAAATTATTTCATCAATTGAAAATTATCCTGATTTTGTCCCCGGATACAGGGATGTAAAACTTCTTGAAAAAAACGATGAATATATAAAAGCTGAAATAGTTCCGTCAATACCTGTTAAAAATATTTTAATGGAAGCGCATTTGCGGTTTCCAGAAAAGATTCTCTTTGCTCAGATTCAAGGACCCCTTGATGTGTTTGCCGGAGAATGGACGCTTACAAGTGTTAATGAAGCTGTTACCAAAATAGATTTTAAGCTTGAATATTATGTTAAAAATTTTTTTATGAGAAAATTAATTTACAAATTTGTAAAAATGTCGTTTCAAGATATAATTGTTGCTTTTAAAATAATGGCAAAAAAATTAAACGGAGGCTACAATGTGTCAGTCTAATGCGTATTTTAAAAAAGGTGATACAGAAGAGTTGATTCTTGAGGATGTTGCGAAAATAGAGTTCAAGGATGACAACATTATAAAACTTGTGTCTCTTTTCGGTGAAGAGCGAGAGGTCAAGGGGGAGCTTGAAGAGGTTAACCTCTTATCACATAAAATTTTTATCACCAGTGCATTGTAATTTTAAATTTTTGTTATAAATGAATTTGCAATATTTTTAACTATTTGTTATTAAATTTTTTTCAAAACCCGAGCTTTGAATTTTGAACTTGCATTGGATTTTTTACTTTTTTTGTGCTCCGACAGTTTATTTAAAAAGGATAAATATTACGGATAAATAAAGTATTTATTGACAATTTGCACATTTTCAATTATCTCTATTTAAATAAAAAATAGAAAGGATATGTTTATGAGTATAAAAAGAATTTTTATTGCGGTTGTTTCTTTTTTTGTTTTAACTGTTTCATTAAATGCAGCGTATTTGGATGAATCTCTTACAAATGTTTTTTCTCAAATTAAAAAAACATTTTCGTCTTTCGGAGAAGTTGTGGCTGTTGTGCCTCAAAGGAACGATGCTGTTGTGCAGTTTAAGGACAAATCTCCTGAAAAAGGGACAGAAGTTATCGTTTATAGAGAAGGTTCACCCATTATTAATAAAATATCAGGCAAAGTGGTTGGCAATGTGGAAAATATGGTTGGTGTAATTTCTTTGAAAGACAGTTCAGGGACTGTTGGCATAGGAGAGATTATAAAAAACAAAGGAATAGAAGTTGGAGACAGAGTGAAATACCCCAAAAGAATAGTTTTTGTGCTTAAAAGCATTGAAAATCTTTCGGAAAAACCTGTGGAAGCTTATGATATTAAAAGTTATCTTGAGTTGGCGGTTTCCAATTTTCCGGAGTTTGAGCTTATTCAGGGCAATACCCCCATTCAGCCACAAAAAGATGTCTACATAGTTAATCTCAAAGTTTTTATAAAAGATGCGAACAATCCCGCTAAAAAAAGGATTAGCGTTAAAGTTTATTCAGCTTACACAAGTTATACAATAGGTTTGTTTAACTCGGACTTTACATTGTCCAAAAAAATGCTTGCATATTCCGGAAGAAATATGAAACCTGCTGCACCTATGCAGCCGTATGCAAGGACAATGAACAGCGGAATACCAATGTATCCCATGGGAGGAGCAGGGCAGATGCCTCCGGGGCAAGGTTACGGAGCTGCAATGCCGTATCCGCAATATCCCGGCATGAATCGTCAAGGGCTGCCCCCTCAAGCGATGCCTAAGCCATATCCCGGATTTAACGTTGCCGATAAGTATAACAGAAGAGCCAAACCGCAGAAAGATGCAAAAACTTCCAAATACAAACTTGATACTTTTGAAAAGGTAAATCCTGTTGTTACAAAATTCAGAAAAATTGCTCAGATACCCGAAAAATTCAAGTCAGTGGATTTTAACAAGGATAAAGTTATATATACAGACGGATACTCCATTATTTACGGTAAATTGTTAAATAACAGTTTTCAAAAATTGTCAGGCGATCTTTACAAAGGTTTTGGTTCAGTGCTTTCGGTTCAATTTGTTGATGTGGATAATAACGGGAAAATGGACATTGTTGCAAATGTTATTTTAAAAGACCGTATGGATTCGAGGATTTATAAGATAAAAAACAACAGATTAATTCTTGTTGGCAAAGGTTTTGACTATATATTCGGTTCGTTTGATTTTAATGATGACGGTGTTGAGGAATTTGCGGGACAGTCTTTTGATGATCAGGCTATTTTCGGTTCGAGCTTGTATAAATTGGTTTTTAGAGGCGGAAGCGTTTCAAAAGTAAAAAGTGCTTGGATTCCATTTGGTTACAGAATTTTAAGCGGAACAAAAGCGGACTTGAACGGTGACGGTAAAAAAGAGATTATTTTTGTTAATGAAAATCACAGGCTAATGGTTTTTCGTAACGGTGAAAAAATTTACGAAGGAGACGAAAGCCTCGGCGGAAGCTTTAACACTGCCACTGTTAATCTCGGCACTGAAAAGTTCGAATACACCAAAGCACGAGGAATAGATGTAAAGCCTGTTAAATTCATTAAAGACAGAAAAGGGAGAGAAAGTGTCTTAATTGTAAAAAATTATGCTACCCTTGATGCAGTTCTCGGTGATATGGGGCTTTTTAAAGAAGGTGAAATAAGAATGGTTTATTCAAACGAGCTTGGCGATGTATCGGTTAAACCTTATACAGGCAAAATTGAAGGTGGAGTGGAAGGATTTGAAATATACAACAATGAAATTGTTTGTGCTGTTATAAAGAAAAGTGCGGTTAATCCTCTTGCCACAAAAGCGGCATCGTATCTCATAGCATTTCCCGCTTTTAAGAAATAGAGAGGGTTTTATGAATATAGCCAGTGCAGTAATTTTAGGGGCAGTTCAAGGGTTAACCGAATTTTTACCTGTTAGCAGTTCGGGGCATCTTGTTATAATTCAAAGCCTTTTTCATAATTTTAAACAGCCCGGAATTTCTTTTGACATATTTATTCATTTGGCGACTCTGCTTGCTGTAATAGTGTATTTTCACAGAGAGATTGCAGATATTCTAACTTTTAGAAATGTTAAATGGATATTTCTGATAATTGTAGGGACAGTTCCTGCAGGAGTTATAGGTGTGGTTTTTAAAGATCGTATAGAATTAATGTTTTCAAATGTTACTTTTGTTTGTTACATGTTGATTATTACAGGGGTTTTGCTTTTTTTAAGTGACAGATGTTCCAATCTCACAAAGAGCAAAGGAGAGATAACATTTTTTGATGCTATTGTTATAGGTGTTTTTCAGGCGTTTGCCATTATACCGGGTATATCGAGGTCAGGCTCCACAATAGCAGCGGGAATTTTCAGAGGAATAAGCAGAGATGCTGCAACCAAATTTTCCTTTATACTTTCGATACCAGCTATAACAGGAGCTTTTTTACTTAGCCTTAAAGATTTTACAAAACTTACACATGCGGATTATATACCATATTTGGCTGGATTCGGAGCAGCTTTTATAGTGGGGCTTTTATCCCTTAAAATGTTAACATTAATAATCAAAACCAGAAATCTGAAGTTTTTTTCATTTTACTGCTGGATATTGGCAGGTGTGATATTAAGCAAAAGTATAATTTAAATGGAGCAATATAACAAATTCAACAATTTAAGATTTTGTGTCTTTCTGATAGTTTTGGGATTTTCGGTTTTTCTGTTTTTAAGCTTGGTCTCTTTTAACCCTAACGACCCTGTTATAACAGTTTATTCCGGAGCCAAAAATTATGCTAATCTGTGCGGGAAAGTAGGCTCATATTTCTCAGGTTATCTTATCCTTGCCTTTGGTTTTGTGGCATTTATAATACCTTTTTTAATTGCATATTTGGGCTGGATGATTTTCAGAGAAGAAACATGGCCTCTGCTTGATATTTTGTTCATCCTTTGTTTTATAATATCTTTTTCAATATTTATTTCCCAGTTTAAAACCGAGACCGTGAGCTTTCACAACGGAAAAATTTACATAGGCGGATTTATATTTAATGCAGTTGTAAAATGGCTGATAAGCCTTTTTAACAGTATAGGGACATTTATAATTACCTTCCTTTTACTCTCAATATTTTTTTTATTGGCATTCAGGCTCACATTTAACGATATTTCAGACTTTTTTTTTAAAATAGCGGATATTATTTCCAAAATTTTTATTTTATTAAAAAAAAAATTAATACGTGTAAAAAGTGATTCAGAAGAAACTCCTGAAGTTAAAAAATTTCAGGTGAAAAAGAAAAAACCTTCCGGTAGAAATAAAGAGAAAAGCGGAGAAAAGAAAGAGAAAGATGAAAACAATGATATTAACAGGGAGTATGATGATGCGGAAGATGACGAACAGGTATTTCCACCTGATTCAATTTTAACAGACCCTCCGGAAGACTCTGAAAAAATAGATGACGAGTATTTAAACGGCAAGAAAAAGCTTCTCATAGAAAAATTCAATGATTTCGGAATAACAGGTGAGGTTGTTGACATTATAACGGGTCCTGTTGTAACTCTTTTTGAGTTTGAGCCTGCTCCTGGAATCAAATTAAGTAAAATAACCAGTCTTGCAAATGACCTTACAATGGCTTTGAAAGCATTAAGCGTGAGGATAATAGCGCCGATTCCGGGCAAATCAGTGGTTGGCATAGAGATTCCCAATGAGAAAAGGAAGGTTGTTTTTTTTAAAGAGCTCATAAGGAGCAAAGATTATTTAAAATCCAAACATCCTCTGACAATTGCACTTGGCAAAACAGTGGACGGCTCACCTTATGTTTCAAATTTGGCTAAAATGCCTCATCTCCTTGTTGCAGGCTCTACAGGCGCAGGTAAAAGTGTTTGCATAAATACAATGCTCATTTCAATATTATACAATGCAACTGAAAAAGACGTGAGATTTATTCTTGTTGACCCGAAAATGCTTGAGCTGTCCGTTTATAACGGAATACCTCATTTGCTTCTTCCTGTAATAACCGACCCTGAAAAAGCAGCGGTTTCCCTGAGGTGGGCAATAGGTGAAATGGACAGGAGATACGAGCTTCTTGCTGAAGCTGAGGTAAGGGATATTGGAGAATATAACAGGAAAATAAAGGATAGAGATAAAAAACTTCCTTACATTGTTGTTGTAATTGACGAACTTGCTGATCTTATGATGATTGCTCCCAAAGATGTTGAAACCTCCATTGCAAGGATAGCGCAGAAAGCACGTGCAGCAGGCATACATCTGATATTGGCGACTCAGAGACCGTCGGTGGATGTTATTACCGGTGTCATAAAAAACAATCTTCCGTCAAGGATTGCTTTTAAAGTTACCTCTCGTGCAGATTCAAGGACAATTCTCGATTCCATGGGAGCCGAGTCTTTGCTTGGTTACGGTGATATGCTTTTTATTCCTCCGGGCTCGTCAAATCCCGTTAGGCTGCAAGGAGCATTTATCAGCAATGACGAAATTTTAAAAGTAACTGACTATCTTAAAAAAAGAGCCAAAACGGACTATATGGAAGAGGAAATTTTAAATTACGAGCCTGAAACCGGAAAAACAGAGAAAAACCAGCGTATTGAAGATATGGACGAGTATAACGAACCTTTATACAAAGAGGTCAAAGAATTTGTAAGAACACTTGAAACTGTTTCCATTTCAATGCTTCAAAGGAGATTTAAAATAGGCTACAACAAATCTGCAACATTTGTGGAAAGAATGGAAAAGGAAGGATTGGTAGGACCTGCCGACGGAAGCAAACCGAGAAAGGTTTTAAAAAATCGTTGATTATGATTAAAGATATTTTTAAAGCGGCTTGGGATAAATATATGCTTCATCTTGGCAGTCTTGTTGTTGTTACTATTCTTATGTTTATAACCTATCTTATTTTGTTAAAATTAACTTTATTCGGAGGAGAATTGTTAAGACCGTTTTTTTTATACGGTATGTTTAACGTTCTTCTTAACCATTCTGATTTTCAAATAGGAGATGTTGAAGTTATTACAAATGATGATTTGGATACAAAAAATTTTGTTAAATCCGTTCATAAAAGACCTGAAAAAATAGACATTAAGTATTTTTTAACTGGATTCGGCGATAAAAATACAGCTTTTAAAATACTTGTTTACGGTTTTTTAAAAACGATTTTTCTTGCAATAGGGCTTGCTTTCTTTATTATACCCGGTATATATTTCGAATGTGCAACAATTTTTGCATTGCCTCTGATTCTTAAAAAAGATATAGGCGTAATTGACGCTTTTAAAAAAAGTATTGAAATGTTTAATAAAAATTTTATTGAACTTTTGCTTGTCATATTGATTTTAATTGTTATAAATGCTGCTACAGCTTTTCCTTACGGGCTTTTTTCCATATTTACCGTTCCTTTTTCCATTGCGGTAATAGCTGCGGCGTATGAAAAATTGTTTAATTAGAGAGGATATGAGATTAACCATGAAATTTTCAGCATTATTTACGGACCTTTACGAATTAACCATGTGTCAGGCTTATTTTTTTTCAAATAAAGCTGATGATACTGTTTGTTTCGATTATTTTTTCAGAAGCAATCCTTTTAAAGGAGGTTATACTGTTTTTGCGGGATTAAGCGATTTTTTGGAACTGCTTTCAGATTTTAAATTTACCGAAGAAAATCTTGAGTATCTTATCTCTTTGGGGTTTAACAAAAAATTTGTTTCTTATTTGAAAAATTTCAGGTTTAACGGAAAGATATATGCTTTTCACGAAGGAGAAATTATTTTTCCCGGAGAGCCTGTTATGAAAATTATGGGTAATATTATAGAGTGCCAGTTAATAGAAACTCTGCTTCTTAACATTGTAAACTTTGAATCTCTCATTGCTACAAAGACATCAAGAATAGTATTTGCCGCAAAAGATAAAAGTGTCGTGGATTTCGGTTTGAGAAGAGCGCAAGGTTTGGGAGGTTTGCAAGCTTCCAAAGCTGCTTACATAGGAGGAGCCGTAGGCACTTCAAATACCCTTGCAGGTTTTCTTTACAATATTCCGGTGAAAGGCACTCATGCTCATTCATGGGTGCAGAGTTTTGATTCGGAGTATGAGGCATTTGCAAAATTTGTGGAAAATCATCCCCAAAATGCAGTGCTGTTAATTGATACATACAATACTTTGGGAAGCGGGCTTCCCAATGCAATTAAAGTTGCCAAAGAGATTGAAAAAAAAGACAGACGTTTGCTCGGAGTAAGGCTTGACAGCGGAGACTTTGCATATTTATCCAAAAAAGTAAGAAGCATTTTGGATGAAAACGGTTTGCACTATGTTAAAATAGTGGTTTCAAATCAGCTTGACGAGTATACCATTCAGAGTCTAAACAACCAAAACGCCCCAATTGACATGTTTGGTGTGGGCACAAGGTTGATTACCGCTTTTGACCAGCCGGCACTTGACGGTGTGTATAAATTAAGCAGTTTAAATGGACAGCCTAAAATTAAAATTTCCGATAATATTGAAAAAGTAAATAATCCGGGGATAAAAAAGGTTAGACGATATTTTGATAAAAACGGAAAATTTTTAATTGACGGGATTTTACTTGAAGATGAAGAAAAAATTAAAATTTTGAGACACTCGTTTAACCCGTATAAAAAAACTGAATTGGGAAAACAGGTTTATGAAAATTTATTTAATTTGTATTATGAAAAGGGAAAAATTTTGAATAACGGAAAAAATGCCGTTGAAATTTCTGAATATAGAAAAAACAGATTTAAACTTCTTGGTGATGAGCATAAAAGATTTTTTAATCCGCATATTTACAGGGTAGGTATTAGTAAAAAACTGTATAAATTAAAAGATTCACTTATAAAAAAAATGAGAAAAGCTTGAAAAGGTATTGAGTTTATGTTAAAGTGATTTATAAATATGGAGCTGACACAGAATTCTGAACACTCCCTCTATGAAGCATGTCAAGAAAAATGTGTCTAAAAAATAAATAAATTTATCCTGTATAAAATCTTTTCAAACTTCAATAATATTATCATCCCTCAACTTATTTTACTTTACAGGAATAATTTTCAATGAGCTTATTTCAATAATAATAATTTTACAAATAATATAAGTTTACGGTTCAACGTTCATAGTATA
>CAZLFW010000114.1:0-9071 GCA_964559045.1 uncultured bacterium | reverse complement strand
TTTTTTATTAAGATTGGGATAACCTATTTCGTTTTTATAGAAATTCATTAGTTTTTCAAGATTACTGCTCCACAAATAGTAGGTTGCCGATTTTCTTTTTTGCTTCAGTGTAAGATTTTTGACGTTTTTTCAAAAATTTTTATAACATAATCTTTTGCCCCAAGTGAGTAAAGAGTATCAAGATAGGTTTCATCCTCTGTTAATTTGTAGAGTTGTTTTATAATTTTTATGAGAGATTTATTCATTTTTAAAAAGCTGTATATGTTCTTTTTCTCAATTAAATATTTTATATCATTTGTTTTTTTATAAGCTATTGTTAGGAATTTTACATAATTTTTATAATCTTTCTTTTGAGAAAAATAGTAAAGAATTCTTTTGATTTTTTTCATGTCCAGATTATCAGGCTCTTCTTTTAAGTATGCTTTTACCGTAAAACCTATTTCTCCCAGCCCGTATAAAGTGTCGAGCCACTTTTCGTCGCCTGTTTTTTTGTAAAGTAATTTAACGGTTTCAATCAATTTTTCATTGTTGTGTTGAAAACTGTAAAAAGAAAGGAGTTTTTTAAGATAAGATGTGTCTTTTAAAAGTTTAAAACCTAAATTTAAAAATTTTTCGTAGTGTTTGTAATCTTTTTTACCTGCAAAAACATTTAAAACATAATCAAGAAATTTTTTTTCCTTATAAGTTCTGAAAAATCTTTCACTTTGGGGGATCCCTTCTTTTTTGTTTAGTTTCAGTAAAACCTTAACATATTTTAAGTCAATGTCCTTGCTGTATCTTTTTTGAAGAACACTGTTGTAAAGCCTTTCAAGTTCTGGAAGGTTCTCTGATTTCTCGAATACGTATATAAGCTCTCTATTTTGAGGGAAGCTTAGAACTCCCAAAATAACTGTGCAAAATAAAAATATATAAAAATAACGGTTTATTTTCATTTCTCAAATTATTAAATAATTTCTTGAATTAAAAACCTTTTAATGTTATTTAATCTTTATGAAACATATGTCAAGAATTTTACTTATGTTTGTTTTTTTATCTTTATGTAGCAATTTGTTTGCCGAAAAAATATTAATTAAAAGAAGCTTAATATGTCTTTATAATTCGTTGCAGCACGAAGATTCTTTTTTTAATAACCTACATCAGAGAATCGAAACAGAGCTTAATTATTACGGTTATTTTTGCGATTATTTTGATGTTAATGACTTGCCTGAGAATGCTGACAAATATGCAGGTATCATATACTGGGCATCTTCCAATCAGTTAAAAGATCCTGTTTATTTTTATAAATGGCTTGTTCAAAACATAAAAAAAGGGAAAAAAGTAGTTTTGCTCGGAGATATTCCCACTCGAAAATTAAAACAAGATTTAACGAAACAAATTAATGAGATTTTGAAAAAAAATTTTGGTTTTTATATTGGAGATTATTGGTATAACAATAAAAGCGGAATAAAGATAGAAGAAAAAAATAAAATTTTTGATTTTGAAATGCCTCTTCTTTCAGGAACAGTTGTTGACTTTAGAAATATATTAATCTCTTCCAAGTATATAAAGCCGCTTTTGGAGTTATCATACAAAGACAGAGATTTGCTTTTAAAATCTTTTCCAGTGTTTATTGCTCCTTGGGGAGCTTTCGGCATAGACGACAAAATATTTTATACGGGAAACAAGCAAAACAGGTGGCTTATTAATCCCTTTGAATTTGTAAAAATGATATTTAACACGCGTTATCCGATTCCTGAAACCACTACTATTAACGGTAAAAGAATTTTATACATTCACATGGACGGTGATGGTGCAAATTCCATAAGCGAAGTTGATAAAAAGAAAAACTGTGCTGAAATTTGGTATGATAAAATAGGAAAAAAATTTCCTGATTTTAAAACAGGTGTGTCTTTTATAGGCGCTGATCTTGATCCTAAATATGTAGGCAGCACAAGAGCCCAAAAAATCGCACGCAAAATTTTTGCGCTTCCAAATGTTGAGCCTGCTTCTCATACTTACACGCATCCTCTTTCTTGGTCAAAAGCTCTTGTTGCGTTTATTAAAAAAGGAGAAAAAGAGGAAAAGGCGCTTTACGGGAATATTGAGCACATTAAAGCTTTTAGGAGCAAAGCAGGTGAAGTTGATCACGAGTATGAGATAGTTGGCTCTATGAAATATATCAGTAAATTTTGCCCTAAAAATAAGCAAGTAAAGGTTTTGTATTGGTCTGGAGATTGTCTTCCTACAAAAGCAGATCTTGAAACAATTGAAAAAAATAATTTTTTTGCAATAAACAACGGAGATACTTTTTTTGATTTAAAACATAACAGTTATTTTTATGTTACTCCAATTGCAAGAGATGTTCATGGAATAAAACAGATTTACTCTTCAAATTCCAATGAGAACGTTTACACTGAGCTTTGGACGGAAAATTTTTGGGGGTTTAAAAACGTTATTGTTACATTTAAGAAAACCGGTTACCCCATAAGGATAAAACCTGTTAATCTTTACTATCATTTTTATTCTGTTGAGAAAATAGCGTCATACAATGCTCTTGTTTTTATATACAGATATTTGGAGAGAAAAAAAGAGCAGTTTAACAATATATTTCCGTCTCAATTTATAAAAATAGTGAAGAATTTTTTTTCAGTTAGAATCTATTCAATAGGTAATAACAAATTTTTAATAGAAAATTCAACTGATTTGAAAGAATTCAGATTCGAAGGCAAAGTAAAAATAAAACCTATAAGGAACATTACTGCTGTTCATTACAATAAAAAACTTAATGTTACTTATATTACACTTGGCAAAGATGCATCAGCAGTATTGGGCGTTTATTAATATTTCTCCGCTTTTGCCGTTTTAGCCGCACTGTCCATTAAAACGTAATAGGTTACGTTTTTCAGTTTGAATCTCGCAGTTAAAAACGCTATGAGATTGGCTGCAACTAATGAAATAAAGTATGAATATCCTGTGTATTCAAAGGGATAATCTTTTAAAACGTAAGAGAGCATAAAATTGATAATAAAAAATGTTAATGTAATAAATGTTGTTTCTTTCTGGTAATCAAAATAGTAAAGAAAAATAATTAACACATTGAATATCATTTGAAGTGATGCATCAATGGTTGTAATCCTAATGAGAGGTATACTTTCGATTACAATGTTAAAATGCTCCAGAATAACGGGGACTATTATTATGAACAATATAGCTATTAAAATTTGAAAATATGCTACGTTTAAAAGTGATTTGTAAAATTCTGCTATTATCATTTCTTCTTTCTCTTTTATATCATAAAAACTTCCGTTAGATTCAAGAAGAGAGAGATATTTACGCTGAGTTTCATAAAAAGTTGTTTCTATGAAAATCACAAAAAAAGCCGTTGTGGGTATTATTGTAAGATAAGCAAGAAATGTAGCAAAATCGTAGGCAGGGAAAAAGAAGAATCCTTTTACAAGTTCAACACTTTTATTGGAGCTAAACCAATATATGAGCTTGTCTGCCCACATGCCTCCGCTAAGAAAAAATCCGCTTAATACCAACGGGTAATATTTTATATTGAAAAGCCACTTAATTTCCAGTCTGTTGTTAAATTGAAACTCGTTTATTAGCAATGCTGTTAAAAAATATATTGTAAAACATACTCCTATTGTAAAAGTATTTAAAATTACCTCAAGATCACCCTTTGAAATAAAAAAATTTAAAATTATTACAATTAACATTCCAACCAAGAAGGCATTGCTTATTTTTTGAGGCTCTTTCAACATGCTCACAAAAGCCATAACAAACCATAAAATATTTAACGATGTGAACAGATACGATATATTAAAAATTAAATGTGTAAGATTTGTAAAATAATAGATAAAAAAATAAGAAATACCAAAGCTGACAATTCCTGTTAGCATAAATCCTGTTAAAAAAGCTGATAATACTTTTTCTGTTTTTTCAATATAAAGCAGATCCGATATATGCCTTGTAACAAGATTTGTAAGAGGGGAGCTTATTATGTTGCTGAAAATAAAAGAGTATATGACCACTGAAACCAGAGTGTTAAAATCACCTTTAATCATCAATGATTCATTTATAATTTTTAAAGTTGCTATTGTAAATATTGAGATAATCCAAGGACCTGAGGTTACAAACAAGCTTTGAAACGAAACTTTGGCTTTGTCTATACCTTTTTCCGAATGAAAAATTTTTCTTAAATCAAAACCTATGCCTGCCAATTGTTTTCTCCGAAACTATTTTTAAAATCACCAGTGCTCTTATTACAAACTTTGCACCGCTTATTCAAGATAATTTTTTTGCATTTGATAAATTATTATGTTATACAATTAAAAATTTAAGGAGTATGCAATGTTTGAAAGTTTATCGGAAAAACTTGACAATGTCTTTAGTAAAATAAAAGGTAAAGGAGTTCTTTCCGAAGATAGCATAAACGGAGTGCTTAAAGAAATCAGGCTGGTTCTACTTGAGGCTGATGTTAATTATAAAGTTGCAAAAACTTTTGTGAAATATGTCAAAGATAGAGCTTTGGGTCAGGAAGTTCTCAAAAGTCTTACTCCCTCTCAGCAGCTTGTTAAAATAGTAAAAGAAGAAATGGAGAGGATTATTGGCGGGGGAGAGGATAATTCTCTTAATTTAAATGCAAAGCCTCCTGTTGTGTTTATGCTCGTTGGTTTGCAAGGCTCTGGTAAAACAACCACCGCAGGTAAAATAGCCAATTTTTTAAGGAGTAAATTTAAAAGAAGCCCTTTGTTGGTTCCTGCTGATGTTTACAGACCTGCGGCAATTGCCCAATTGGAAAAGATTTCCAACGAATTAAATTTGCAGTGCTTTCCTTCAAAAGCAACTGACGACCCTGTAAAAATAGCTAAAGAAGCTGTTAATTATGCAAAATTACAAAATTGTGATACTGTTCTTATAGATACTGCAGGTAGACTTCATATTGACGAAAAACTTATGAAAGAGCTTGTAAATATAAAAAAAGCGGTTTCACCTTCTGAAATACTGTTTGTGGCTGACTCAATGACAGGACAGGAAGCAGTTAATATTGCCAAAGAATTTGACGCAAAGCTTGATATAAGCGGCATTGTTCTTACAAAGCTTGATGGTGACGCAAGAGGCGGCGCTGCTTTGTCAATTAGAGCCATAACAGGAAAACCTATTAAACTTATCGGTAAAGGTGAAAAACTTAATGATATTGAAATATTTTACCCTGAGAGAATGGTTTCGAGAATTCTTGGAATGGGTGATGTGCTAACCCTTATTGAAAAAGCTTCTGAATCAATTGAAGAGGACGAGCTTGCAGACATTGAAAAAAGGCTTAAAAAGAATATTTTTACATTGGAAGATTACAGGAAGCAGTTAAAACAGATTAAAAAATTAGGTTCGCTTGATTCGATTTTGGGTATGCTTCCTGGATTCGGTAAAATAAAGCAGATGAAAAATCTTAAAATTGACGAAAAAGAGTTTTTAAGACAGGAAGCTATTATTAACTCAATGACCAGAAAAGAGCGTGTAAAACCAGACCTTCTTAACGGAAGCAGAAGAAGACGAATTGCCAAAGGCAGCGGCACTTCTGTTCAGGAAGTCAACAAGCTGATAAAAAATTTTTATACAATGAGAGATATGCTTAAAAAATTTAACAAAAAGAAATTTAAAGGAATTCCTAAAGATTTTACTGACATGTTCAAAGGTATGCCTAATTTTTAAAGCACGTCATAATATTTGAAAAACATGCTGAAACTGCCTTTCCCTTTTGTAAGCGACCTTAGCACAGTTGTGTAACCGAACAGGCTTGAAAGTGACGCATGGCATATTATCTTGCTTTTGCCGTTTTCCGAAGATACGTTTAATATTTTTGCTTTTTTGGAATTTAAGCTGCCAATGACGTCGCCTGTATACTCTTCAGGCACTTCTACGGTTACTTCCATTAAAGGTTCAAGGGTAACTGGAGATGCAGTTAAATAAGCTTCTTTTAATGCGTTGATTGCTGCTACCTTGAAAGCTCCTTTTTCAAATTTCATTGTTTTGTCAAAAACTTTTTTTATAACCGCTTTCGTGTCCACAACAGGAACTCCAGCGTAAAATCCTGAAGAAAAAGATTCGTTGATTCCTTCAGATATATATTCTCTAACTTTTTCAGGTATGTTTTCCTCTTTGTAATCAAAAGAGATCTCATTGGAATTATCCTTTCCCGTTCTTGGAAGGGGCATTACTTCAAGCGCAACCAAAGCATAAAGATTATCTTCTTCAAGTTTCAGTGAATATTCTTTTTCTGCAAAACCATTTTGAGTAATTGTTTCTCTAAGAACAACCTGAGGCTTGCCTGTTTTAACTTTAAGTTTGTATTCGTCGGAAAGTCTGTTTACAATTATTTCAAGATGAAGCTCTCCCATCCCTGATATTATGATTTGATTTGTCTCTTCATCAAACTTGTATTTAAAAGAAGGATCTTCCATTGAAATATATTCAAGTGCTTCAAGAAGCAGTTCCTGTTCTCTCATTGAAAAAGGCTCAATTGCCAATGAAATAACAGGTCGCAGAAATTCTATTTTTTCAAGAATAAAATCGAAATTTTTTTTTACAAGCGTGTCACCT
Source organism: uncultured bacterium (assembly GCA_964559045.1). Classification (GTDB taxonomy): domain Bacteria; phylum DYJV01; class DYJV01; order DYJV01; family DYJV01; genus CAZLFW01. The sequence goes on along the minus strand of CAZLFW010000114.1, from coordinate 2,489 downwards.
GTGTTGCCTTGTTTTAAAAGCATACCAACCACGTCACCTTTTGCAACGTTTTTAATTTCTTCTCTTTTATCTGCGTGAAATCTAAAAATTTTAGACACTTTATTTGTTTTTCCAGTGGTAAGGTTAATAATGTTTTCACCGGTGTTAATGTTTCCAGAATAATTTCTAACGTAGCAAATTTTTCTTTTGTCTATTATCTGAACTTTAAATATATACGAAAGGAATTCTTTTTCAGGAGTGTCAATAATTTTCCTTTCTCCGTTTTTTAAACTGTAACCTTTAAGTTCCTTTACATTTTCAGGTGAAGGAAGAAAATTTACAATTCCATCAAGAATATGTTGGATTCCCTTATTTTTTAGAGAAGAGCCGCAGAAAACAGGAACGATTTTAAGCTGAAATGTTAATTTTTTAATACTTTGTAAAATATCCTTTTTGCTTATTGGCTCACCTTCTATAAATTTTTCCATTATTATAATATCTTCTTCAGCAAGTTTTTCTAATATAGAATTTTTAAAATTTTCGAATTTATTAATGTTGTCTATATCTTTAAAAATTAAATTTTTGCCGTCTTCTTTGTAGTAAACCTCTTTCTCGTTTAAAATATCAACTATTCCTGAAAAATCTTTTTCAACTCCAATGGGATACGTCATCGGAATGGGTATAATGTTAAGTATTTCTTCTATTTCTTTGATAACTCTGTCAAAATCGGTGCCTATTCTGTCCAGCTTGTTAATAAAAACAATTCTCGGAATTTCATATTTGTTTACTTGCTCCCAAACTGTTTCTGTTTGAGGTTCGACTCCTCCCACTCCGCAAAGGACTATAACTGCTCCATCCATTACCCTCATGCATCTTTCCACTTCTATTGTAAAATCAACATGCCCGGGAGTATCTACAATGTTGATTCGAGTGTTTTTCCAGTTTACAGATGTAACAGCGGAAGTTATGGTAATACCACGTTCTTTTTCCTGCTCCATGTAGTCCATAACAGCTTCCCCGTTATGAACTTCACCAATTTTGTAAGTTTTATCGGTAAAATATAAAATTCTTTCTGTTAGAGTTGTTTTCCCCGCATCAATGTGGGCTGCTATTCCTATGTTTCTAAGCAATTTAACATCCTTTGTAAAATTTTCTCATATTACGTCAAACATTAACATTGTAATGTCGTCGTTAAGTTTATTACCTGAAAAAGCAAGAACATCACCTATTATTTTCTCTTTTGCTTTATCTAAAGGAAGCTCAGATGTTTCAGTAACAACTTTTAGAAATCTTTCTTCTCCGAATATACCTGTATCGTCTTTTCTTGCTTCTAATATTCCGTCAGTATATAATATAACTCTGTCATTACTGTTAAGTATAACTTTATTGTTTTTGTAACTACCTGTTGCAAAAGGTAAAATACCGCATGGAAGTCCTTTGTTTCCTGAAATTTCACTGGTTTTTTTATTGATTTTATTAATTATATATGGGTTCGGATGGGCTGCATTTGAAAATGTCATCTCAAGTGTATTTTTATTTAAGATACCGTAAAATATAGTAGCAAATTTTCCTATGTCGAGCAATTGCAACATTTCTTTATTTAATCTGTTAAGAACTTCAGCAGGATTTTTCACTTTATTTAGCACTTTGCTAAAAAATATTTTAAACATTGTCATTACAACTGTAGAACTAGTGCCATGGCCTGAAACATCAACAATAAGAATTCCAATATTTTCTTCATCAATATCTATAAAATCAAAATAATCACCTCCTGATTTGGTGTATGTATTATAATAGTAAGAGAATTGGAGATTTTTAAAATCAGGCAGCTTGTCAGGTAATAGAGCCCTTTGTATTTTACCAACTATTTCAAGCTCTTCATCTATTTTTTTAAGAGCAGTCTTTAAATCGTCCTGCAACTGTTTTATGGTTATGTGAGTTTTTATTCTTGCAATAATCTCTCTATTATTGAAAGGTTTAAGGATATAGTCATCTGCCCCTACTTCAAAACATTTTACCTTTGAATTTATGTCATCAACACCTGTTATTAATAAAAATTTTATATCTTTTGTCTTTTGATTATTTTTTATATTAATGCAGAATTCAAGACCATCCATTTCAGGCATGTTGTAATCTGAGAGGATAAGATGAGGATTGAAGTCATCAATATTATTTAATGCAATTTTTGCATTTGAATAAGCTGCTACAATGTAGTTGTTTTTTTTCAGTAGATTTGAAAGAATGGAAAGAATAAATTTCGAATCATCAACAATCATTATCCTGTATTGTGTCATTAAAATCCCCGTAAAAAATATATTAACTTCTTTTACAATATTTTTTAATACTTTTCAACTTTTACTATAAATTTTTTGGCAAAGGACTATTGAAACATTGTGTGCCAAATAATGGCAGGAATATCATATGGTGTTTTTTCACTGCTTTTTTTAGTTTAGAATAAATTTGAAGAGAACATTTCTATAATTTTCCGCTTGAAATGACATTTTAAACTA
>CAZLFW010000113.1:0-7100 GCA_964559045.1 uncultured bacterium | reverse complement strand
CCACCCTGGACAGCCTCTGCAAAAATTAACCTCATCGGCTACACAGGGTGGAATTTGTGTTTTATTAGTCAGTTTTTTCATTAATTTTAAAGATATTTAAATTTTTTCCATATTTTTTAGCACTTTTTCCGCTGTAATAGGTAAGTCTCTGAATCTGAAGTTTACAGCACAAGAGATAGCGTCTGCAATTGCCGGTGCTGTTGGAGAAACCAAACCTTCGCCTGCCTCTTTGGCACCGTATGGTCCGTAAGGATCGTAAACTTCAACGGTGTAATGCTCGTTTTCAGGCATGTCAAGGGCAGTGGGAACTTTGTAATCGAGAAAAGTGGTGTTTAAGGTTTTGCCGTTTTGCATTACAAAATTTTCACAAGTAGCGTATCCGAGTCCCATTTGAATGGAGCCTTCGAGCTGACCTTCAACTGCAATCGGATTAATAGGAGTGCCGCAATCGTGCGTTGTGGTAACTTTGTCCACTGAAATTAATCCTGTTTCCTTGTCAATTGTAACTTCTGCCACTTGTGCTCCAAAACTGTATGCAGGTGTAACAAGACCGTGTCCTCTCGGAGTGTAAGAGCCGTATGCAACAATTGGCTCGCCTCTGTTGTATTTTTGAGCAAGCCTTACAGCTTCCTTGAATTCCACTCCTTTGTCTCTCCTGTTTTTCAGATAAACTCTGCCGTGTTTACATTCCATATCGTGTATAACATTTGCTTCCAGCTTAAGGGAAAGAACTTTGAAAAGCTGTTCTTTTATTTTTTTACATGCATTTATTATTGCATTTCCCGCCATAAACGTAACTCTGCTTCCCCATGTTCCGAGGTCAGCCTGAGGGGTAACCGCTGTGTCCGCTGCGGTTAACCTTATATCTTCCACTTTTATGCCGAGTTCTTCGGCAACAATCTGTCTCAATACTGTGTCGCACCCTTGTCCTATGTCAGATGCCATTGTAAGGAGATGTGCCGTGCCGTCGTCAAAAACTTTTATTTCAACTGCTGTAAAAGGATATTGAGTGTTAAACCAGTTAAACGCACCACCTGAAATAAAACTGTAGCAACCGATTCCTATGCCTTTGTTGCTTCCTTCTTTTTTGTATTCAGCTCTTTTTTTATCCCAGTCCACTTTTTCTCTAACCATTTCAAGGCATTCTTTGAAGCCGCAACTGTGTATTTTCGTAACTCCGGGAATTTCGTCCCCTGCTTCCATTGCGTTTTTAAGTCTTATCTCAATGGGATCGATTCCCAGTTTGTCCGCTGCAATGTTCATTTGAGTCTCTGTTACGAAAAGTGCCTGAGGTGCACCGAATCCCCTCATTGCTCCTGCAGGTGGCTTGTTTGTGTAAACGTGAAATCCGTTATATTTGTAACTTGGAAATCTGTATAAAAAACCGCCGAAATTTCCGCATAGAAAAGCTGCCGTGGGTCCCATACTGTTGTATGCGCCGCCGTCAAGATAGGCTGTAAACTCTTTGCCGAGAATTGTCCCGTCTTTTTTAAATCCTATCTTTGAATACATTTTCATTGCATGACGTCTTCTTCCTGATATTAACTCTTCTGACCTTGTTAATGTGAATTTAACTGGTTTGCCTGTAAGCTTTGACATAAATGCCGAACAAAATTCCCATTTACGTAGCTCCATTTTACCGCCGAATCCTCCGCCGACAAAAGGCTTAATAACTCGTATGTCGTTTTCTCTCATGCCAAGTGTCCTTGCAAGAAGCACCTGAACGTAATATGGAGTCTGAGTTGATGTCCAGATTGTGATTCTTCCGTCCAAATCCGTTTTTGCAACGCATGAGCAAGGCTCCATATACGCATGGCTAACAGCGTGCACATTAAATGTGTCTTCAAGAACCAAATCAGCTTCTTCAAAAGCTTTTTCCACATCTCCGTAATGAATTGTCCTTGATAAACTGGTATTTTTCTCAACATTATCATGGATTGCAGGAGCTCCTTCTTCTCTTGCTTCATCTACGTCAAAAAGAGCGGGAAGCTCTTCGTATTCCACTTCAATGAGGGATATTGCTTCTTCGGCAGTGTCTTTGTCTATTGCTGCCACTGCGGCAACTTCGTCACCTATGAATCTTACCTTGTCAATTGCAAGGGGATATTCGTCCATTGATTCGGGCACAAGACGCCAGTTCCCGAAATTTATTTTGGGAGTGTCTTCTCCTGTAATAACCGCTTTAACTCCTGGCAATGCCTTTGCCTTGGAAGTATCTATCTTTTTTATTTTTGCATGAGCAACAGGGCTCCTTAAAATTTTGCCGTAGAGCATTCCCGGAAAAGTAATGTCGTCTGCAAATTGTGCAGCTCCCATAACTTTCGCTTTTCCGTCCTGCCTTGGAACATCTTTTCCAATTACTGAAAAATTATGTGTCATTTATGTGCCTCCGTAAAATTTTTTGGTTGTATCAGCGGTGAATCTTATTTTATCATGTTAACCGCTTCAGCAATAGTTCGTCTTGTTAAAATTTCAACTGCTATTTTTCTGTATTCTTTTGTTGACCTAACGTCTGTAATGGGAGAAGCTTCCGAAGAAGCTATTTTACCCGCTTCATAAATGTTTTCCTCGTTTGCTTCCTTACCTTTCAGAAAAATTTCCGTTTTTTCCGCTCTGAGAGGTATGGGAGCAACAGCACCGAGAAAAATGTTTGCATCTTTGAAAACATTATTTTCAACAACAACTGAAACACCTACGTTGAATATGGCTATATCCACTTTTGATCTTGGTGATATTTTTTTATACACTGTTGCGGAGTTTTTCTCGGGAACAGGAACCACTACCTCTTTAAATATTTCATTACTGTTCATTGATGTCATTCCAGGTCCTTTGAAAAATTCGCATAAAGGAACGGTTCTTTCACCCTTTGGTCCGTAAAGAACGGCTTTTGCTTTAAGTGCAAGCAATGCAGGTGCATTGTCTGCGGAAGGTGCTGCATTGCACAAATTTCCCACAACAGTTCCCATGTTTCTCACCTGATTTGTGGCTGTAACCGATGCTGCATAAGCAACAGCAGGATATTTTTCAATTATTGTGGGGTGAGATGCCACTTGGGCAAGGGTTGCCAATGCACCTATTTTAAGCCCGTTTTTATCGTCAAATTCAATATAATCCAATCCTTTAATGTTTTTTATTCCTATAATGTATTCAGGAGTTAAAACCTTGTTTGACATTCTTATTAAAAGGTCTGTGCCTCCTGCTTTTAATTTGGCTTTTTCTCCGTATTTTTCAAGCATGTTACATGCTTCGTCCAATGTGGAAGGCGATAAATATTCGAATTTTGGTAAAGGCAATTTTATTCTCCTTTCTCTGCTTTTTTTGCTGCGTAATCTATTGCATTAATTATCTTGTAATATCCGGTGCATCTGCACAAATTTCCGTCAAGTGCTTTTTTAATCTCATATTCGCTTGGTGAAGGATTATTGCTTAACAGAAATTTTGCTGACATTATCATACCCGGTGTGCAAAATCCGCATTGAACCGCACCTTTTTCAATAAAAGATTCCTGAACAGGATCAAGATTGTTTTCGGATTGAGCGAGCCCTTCAATGGTTGTAATTTCCTGACCGTTAACTTCAACTGCAAGAGTGAGACAGGAATTTATAGATTTTCCGTTTAAAAGAACAGTGCAAGCTCCGCAGTCTCCTGTGCCGCAACCGAGCTTGGTGCCTGTGAGTTTAAGGTCGTCCCTCAACATTTCATTTAAAGTGCGCCAAGGATCAACCGCCAATTCGTAATGGTCATTGTTGATTTTCACATTAATAACTTTTTTCACCCTTTGACTCCTTTTATCTTTTAATTTTTTATTTTAGGTGCAAATTAAATGCCACTAAAATTTAAATGGTATCTAAAGAAAAATAGTGTTTTTTGTAGAAAGATAGCTACAAGAAAAAAATAGCTGTTAAAAATTTATACAATTTTATTGTATTCGTCAAGAGCATATCTGTCTGTCATACCTGCTATATAGTCGGTGATTACCCTTTCAAGAGTGAATTCTCCAACTCTGCTTCTGTATTTTTCCGGTAAAAGTTTGGGATATTCTTTGTAAGCGTTAAAAAGTGTTTTAATAACGTTTTCAGCTTTGATTTTCATGGCTATAACTTTATGGTTAGTATAAAGATTGTTATAAAGAAATTTTTTAAGCTCATTATTTTTGGAATTAATGTCACTGGAAAAAGAAATTAATTTGCTCTTGAAATTTCTAACATCGTCAACAGTTTCTATCCTGTTGCTATGAAGAGCGTGTTTGCTGTTTTTTATTAAATCGTCCATTAAATTGCTTATTAGAAAACTTATTGCCCTGTAAATAATCATCTGTTTTTCCATTTTACCGTATCTTTTTCTCACGAGATTAACAACTTCTCTCCACAGTTTAACATTTTCATAAAGGTTTTCGAAGCTTATAAGCCCAGATTTGAGACCATCGTCAATGTCATGATTGTTGTATGCTATTTCGTCTGCAAGGTCTATAATTTGAGCCTCAAGTGAAGGCATTAAATCAAGGTGAAACTCTGTAAGTTTCATGTTCATGGGGTTGTCGTATTTGGAAGAGTGTTTAACAAGTCCTTCCAAAGTTTCAAATGTAAGATTCAAGCCGTTAAAATCAGGGTATCTTTTTTCCAAAAAACTGACGATTCTGTAACTTTGCAAATTATGCTCGAATCCTCCGTTGTTTTTCATCAATTCGTTAAGTTTATGCTCTCCGTTATGTCCGAAAGGTGTGTGCCCAAGGTCATGTGCAAGTGCTATTGCTTCGGTTAAATCTTCATTAAGGTTCAAACGTCTTGCTATGCCTCTTGCCACTTGAGCAACCTCAAGAGAATGAGTGAGTCTTGTCCTGTAGTAATCTCCAGCGTGTATGACAAAAACCTGAGTTTTGTATTCGAGCCTTCTGAATGCTTCCGAATGGACAATTCTGTCTCTGTCTCTTTCAAAAGCGTATCTTTTGTCCTTGAATTGTTCTTTGAATTTTCTACCTTTGGAATATTTGCTCTTTGCAGCAAAAGGGGCAAGTTTTTTATTTATCATGGATTACCATCCCTGTTCGCCGATTAGGGGAACAAAAGCGCATAAAAAAAATTTTTCAGTAACAAAATCATTGTTTTTTTTGGTTATTCTTAAAAGCATCTGAGTTGTTCTGTCACCAACAGGTATCACAATTTTACCATTAGGAGCAAGCTGTTTTTTGAATGATTCGGGAACTGAAGGAGAAGCAGCGGTGCAAATAATTCTGTCAAAAGGTGCATCCTCTTCACATCCGAGAGAGCCGTCGCCTATTTTGTAAAATATGTTGTTATATCCCAAACTATCAAGGACTTTTCGGGCATTTTCAGAGAGAATTTCCAATCTTTCAACTGTATAAACGGTTTTGGCTATTTCAGCGAGAATAGCGGTTTGGTAACCGGAGCCTGTGCCTATTTCAAGCACTTTGCAAGTTTTGTCCGCTTCAAGTAGCTCAGTCATTGATGCAACCATATACGGCTGAGAAATAGTCTGCCCCTGTTTTATGGGAACAGGATGATCATTGTAAGCTTGGTCTCTGAACTTTTTCGCAACAAAAAGATGACGTTCCACTTTAAGCATGGCGTTTAAAACAGCCTTATCTTTTATACCTCTTGGAATAAGCTGCTTTTCCACCATTTTTTGTCGTAGCTCTTTGTAATCCATAATTTTTATTATCAAAAAAAATCAATTATTGGAAGTGAAATTATTTTGCCTGAAATTTACATTGCTAAACCTAAATGAAAAAAATCAATGATTTTTTAATCTTTATTAAAGAATTATTATTTGTTAATCCAAAATCCTTCTCCAGATTTTATTTCATTAGCTATATCTAAATTGTAACTTTTTATTAAATCTAAAATTGATGTTTTAGGACTCCATACTTTCCATTTTCCATCTACCCATTTCCATAAACTGTTTACTGAACTAAAAAAGTCATTCTTTTCTATTACTATATTTTTACCTACACCTATAAGATTCCATCCTTCTTTTATGCTAATTTCTTCTAATCCGTATTCATCTCCTTTTTCGATTTCTATATTTGAGTTCTCAGTTGCATTTATCCAAAATCCTTCTCCTGGTTTTATTTCATCAGCTATATCTATTTTATATTTACTAAGTAGGTTCAATATTGTGTTTTTAGGACTCCAAACCTTCCAATTACTTCCCGTCCATTTCCATAAACTGTTTATTCCGTTATTGTTAAATAAATTTATATTACCGCTAATATTAACCGGTAAAGCTTTTAAATTCCAACCAGTTGATATTTTAATAATATTTTTCTTTGCAGAAGTTTGGTCATCCTCATTACATGTATTATTATACCAAAATCCACCTGCTCCTTTGCAATTATTTTCCGTATCGCACAAGTATAGGTGTTCTTCATCACATTCTCCTGTATTTTCTGCATTTATACCTTCCAATTCAGCTTTTTGGCTTATTACATTTCCATCTGTATCTTTTACAAAATATGTTATGTTATACTTGCTGTTAAATTCATGTTTGCTTAAATCATACTCTCCTTCATACTTTTCGTTGTTTTCATTGTATTTCAATTTTACAGTGTATGGTGCCAAATCTGGTGTTTCAAAAGAATTCTCTCCTATATTCGGAGGAACAAAATCAGGTGGTATCACAATAGCCCATACATCTTCTATTGCTGCTCCTGCATTTACTTTTACATATAAAGACAGTTTTGAAGTTTCTGAAAAATCAATAGTTTTTTCACCTTCTTTTTTCCCAAAATAATTTTCTATTTGAGTTAGCTCCATCCCCGCAGATGCAAATGTTCCTCCTATCTTTAATGATAGTAGATTTTCATCTGATATTGCACTTATCAAAGGATGTTGATTTTGATATATTCCACCAATAGTTTCAAGCTGATTCAATGCAAAATCATAAGATTCTTTTATGGTTTTACCTGATAAAATTCCATCTGCAAAAAATTTGGAAAACGCTATTGAGCCTGTTGAATCTATGTAACTTAATTCGTTTTCTTTTGATGATGATATTATTACTCTGTTATAATCTTCTAAATCGTTTATAAATGAGCCGGATTTACACGCCTCAATTATAACAACTACTTTTCTTCCGCTTTC
>CAZLFW010000112.1:0-3910 GCA_964559045.1 uncultured bacterium | reverse complement strand
AAAGCAAACCCTGAAAAAAATTATGATTAGCATTATAATCCCAATATATAACGAAGCAAATAAATTTTTAATACATAAAAACAGCGGCGGAGCATCATACAGAAGAGGCGGCAGAAGAAACGATCCAGAATTATCCACATTGGAGAAATTAAAATTCACTCGTATTTCAATGTTGACCGACCCTGCGCTTGATGCGCAGAGACACGAATTCAACATCAGAACATATTTAGGCAGAATTCTTCCTGCCGAAAAATTGCCTGTTACCGTTGAAAAAGACGACATTTTAATGAATGATGCCGCATTTATTCCGCCTGTCAGAGAAATTTTCCCCATTATGATAGGCTCAATGTCAATGGGAGCGCTTTCGCCCAGAATGTGGGAAGGCCTTATGATGGGTGTTACTTATCTGAATGAAGTTGAAAAAATACCTGTTGTTATGTGCTCAGGCGAAGGAGGAGTGCCACCCAGATTATTAAAATCAAGATTTATTAAATATATGATACTACAGATAGCCTCAGGATATTTCGGCTGGGATGAAATTGTCCATGCCATACCTCATATGAAAGAAGATCCGGCAGGAATCGAGATAAAATACGGTCAAGGCGCAAAGCCGGGAGACGGAGGATTATTAATGGCACAGAAAGTTTTGCCGTTAATTGCAAAAATCAGAGGCGTTCCGACAAATGTTGACCTGCCTTCACCGCCTACACATCAGACAAAATATTCCATTGAAGAAGCGGTTGCCAAAATGATTACTTCAATGAGTATGGCGTTCGGTTTTAGAGTTCCGGTATATCCTAAAATTTCAGGAACCAAAACAGCAAAAGCTGTATTAAACAATTTGGCAAGAAATCCTTTTGCTTCGGCACTGTCAATAGACGGCGAAGATGGCGGCACAGGCGCTGCTTACAATGTGTCTATGGATAAAATGGGGCATCCTATAGCTTCCAATTTAAGAGAATGTTACCTTGATCTTGTTGCTTCGGGGAAGCAGAATGAACTTCCTCTCATAGCCGCAGGCGGTGTAGGCAAGACAGGCAACCTTGCTGCAAATACCGCTGCATTAATAATGTTAGGGGCAAGTGCCGTTAGCATCGGAAAATACATTATGCAGGCTGCCGCAGGATGTCTGGGAGACGAAAAAAACAGATGCAATGTATGTAACCTTGGAATCTGCCCTAAAGGCATCACAACACAAAATCCCAAGTTATACAAAAGGCTTGATTCCGACAAAGTTGCAGAAAGAGTGGTAGATGTATTTAAAAGCGCAAATACAGAGCTGAAAAAGATTTTTGCTCCAATGGGCAGAAGCACACAATTGCCTATTGGAATGAGTGACGGTTTATCTGTTGCGGATAAATCCATTTCAGAGAGATTAAAGATAGACTACGCATGTTAATATAATTAATACATATATTGATTAATTAATAAGGGGAAAATATATGGAAACAAAAATTATCGAGATACAAGGCACTATAAACAACAACAGAGTTCCTTCAAAAGATGTTGAATTTGAAATACAGGAAAAAGTTAAATCAGGATATAACCACTTAAAGGTATATGCAAACGGCCAGCATGGTATCGGAGGCAGAATTTGGACAAAAACAGAACCTGTTAAAATAGAAGTTTTCGGCGCTTCCGGACAAAGACTGGGAAGTTTGGGTATGTTTGGCACGGAAATAGTTGTCCACAGTTCCGCTTCTGATGATGTAGGCTGGATAAACTGCGGCGCAAAAATAACAGTATTAGGAGATGTAGGCAACGGAGCGCATAATGCCGGAGCCCAAGGCATCCTTTATGTTCAAGGAAGCGGCGGCGCCAGATGCGATACAATGACAAAAAGAAACCCCAGATTCGAACCGCTTCAATCATGGTATTTCAGAGATGTAGGTGATTCATTTGCAGAGTTTAAAGCAGGCGGGATAGCTGTAGTCTGTGGTGTAAATCCGCGTAATTCCGATAATATATTGGGATATAGGCCCTGTGTAGGCATGGTTGGAGGGACTATATATTACAGAGGTAATGCATACGGATTCAGAGAAAGTGATGTAAGAGTTGAAAACCTAAATAACGAAGACTGGAAGTGGCTTACAGAAAATATGAAGCCTTATTTGAAATCAATTAACAAAGAAGAGTATTACGAAGAATTAACTCATTCAATCAATGATTGGAAAAAGGTAGTTGCATTAACGCCTGACGAGCGTAAGGCACTTAATATTCCTCCGTTAAAAATGGAAGATTTCAAAAAAAATATCTGGGAGGAGGAAGTTGGGAAAGGAGGAATTTTCGGTGATTTAGTAGAAGTTGATGACATTGTCCTTCCCTTTATTGTTACCGGTGAATACAGAAGACAAGCACCAAAGTGGGAGAATAATCGTTTTAATGCACCGTGCGCATATAACTGTCCGACAGGAATACCGACACAAACAAGAACATGGCTTATTAGAAACGGCGATGAAGAAAAAGCATTAAATTTGGTTCTTGAATATTCTCCGTTTCCGGGCTCAGTATGCGGATATGTATGTCCTAATCCTTGCATGGATGCATGCAGCAGAGGCATTCATCTGAATGAACCTGTTGATATTGCTTATTTGGGAAGATTAAGCTTGGATTTACCCGCTCCTGCAATTAAAGAAGAAAAAAATAAAAAAATTGCAGTAATAGGCGGAGGGCCGGCAGGTATGTCCGCTGCGTGGAGGTTAAGGCTTGAGGGATATCAGGTTACTCTTTACGAACGTGAAGAAGAGTTGGGAGGGAAAATATTTCAATGTATTCCCAAAAACAGACTGCCTGAAGAAATTTTAAGAAAAGAGCTTGAAAGATTTAAAAGCATAGGAATAAATATTAAAACAGGAATAAAAGTTGACAAAAATCTTTTTAATAAGATTTACAATGAGAATGAAAAAATCATTCTTGCTACGGGAGCACATGCCCCGAGAGTCATCCCTTTTGAAGGATATGAAGATGTTGTGCCGGGAATAGTTTTTCTTAAAGGCATTAATATTGGCACTCCAATGAATTTAAATGGCAAAAAAGTAGTGGTAATAGGTGCCGGGAATGTTGGTATGGATATATGTTGCGAAGCATACGATCTCGGAGCCGCAAAAGTTACGGCTGTCGATATTCAGAAACCTCTTAGCTTTGGCAAAGAGCAGCAGCTTGCCAAAGAAAAAGGAACTGAAATACTTTATCCGAAATTCACTTCAAAATACGATAAAAAAGAGAGCAAAATATACTTTAAAGACGGAACATTTTTGGAAGCCGATGAAGTGTTTATATCTATCGGAGAAACACCTGAGCTGGATTTTATCCCTGAAAACAAACTGGAAACAGATAGAGGATATATAAAAGTTAACAACCATTATGAAACATCTGATTCAAAAATTCTCGCTGTCGGTGATGTAACGGTTCAAGGCCTTATTACGGATGCTCTCGGGAAAGGAAGAAAAGCCGCATATTTTATAGATGCAAAATTATCGGGGGAAAATTTTTCGTGGGACAATAGAGAAGTTGTTGATTACGATAAAATTAAACACCAATATTATGAAAGGACTAAAAGCAGCGCTGTTTCACCTGACGAAGAAGCAGACAGATGTATGTCTTGCGCCACCTGTAGAGACTGTATGATGTGCGAGCAAGCATGTTTTCAAAATGCAATCACAAGAGTGGAAAAAAGTGACGGTTCTTACGAATATATTGTAAATGATGAGTTGTGTATAGGATGCGGATTCTGCGCAGCAGTATGTCCTTGCGGTATTTGGAATATGTATGATAAATAAAATTTAAAAGGAGTCTGCAAAAAATTTTGCAGGCTCAGTGTTAAATTATTTTAAATAAGTCTCCTTTAACGATTTCATTAACAGAAAAACAGCATCCGTTTTTGATATTCTCTCTTTTTTCTCTATATATT
>CAZLFW010000111.1:0-7198 GCA_964559045.1 uncultured bacterium | reverse complement strand
CCTCATTTAATAACATACTATCTTATGGAACTTGCGGGAGAATTTCATTCGTATTACAATAAAAACAAGGTGCTTGGCAATAAAACGAGACTGATTCTAATATCCGCCATAAAAAAAGTATTGTCGGAAGGATTGGAAATTCTTGGTGTTGAAGCACCGGAAAAAATGTAAATTTCGGGGACTAATTGCATCGAGCTTGATAATAGTGTATATAAGTTTCATTTCTAAATAAATTAAAAATTTTTCTTGACATTTGTAAATTAACATTTTAAAAAACAAAAAAAATTATAAAGAGGATATAAATTTATGAGGTTAAATAGTTTTGCTTTTAACAGCTTTTGGTATTATTTTTATAAAGACATTACAGGAGGTTTACGCTTACGGTAAGCTTTTTAATCATATTTTATCAAAAAGCCGTGAGAGTTAAACCTCACGGCTTTTTTTTTTGCAAAAAATTCTTTAAAAAAGGAGGAACAAATGATAGGTAAATCAATCCGTATGTCAAGACTGAAAGACAGAGACACAGGTAAATTTATAATTTTACCCCTTGACCATGGAGTGACAGTGGGTCCCATTCACGGAATAAAAAATTTGAAAACAGTTGTCAATTCCGCTGCAAACGGCGGTGCAACCGCTGTTGTGGAGCACAAAGGCATGGTTACTCCGGGATACAGAGGAGGCGGAAAAGACATTGGATTAATAGTCCATCTTTCCGCATCAACCAACTTGACCAAATTTTCCAACACCAAATCAATTGTAGGCACTGTTGAAGAAGCAATAAAGCTCGGAGCTGATGCAGTATCGATACATGTTAACATAGGAGATGAAAATGAAAGAGAGATGCTTGCGGATTTCGGAAAAATTTCCAAAAAAGCTTCCGAATGGGGTATGCCTCTTCTTGCAATGGTTTATCCGAGAGGAGAGAGAATAACCAACAGCTTTGACAAAGAGCTTATTGCGCATTGCGCAAGGCTCGGAGCGGAGCTTGGTGCGGACATTGTAAAGGTTTCTTACACGGGAGATATTGAATCTTTTTCAAATGTTGTGGAGTGCACGCCTATTCCTGTTGTAATTGCAGGAGGAGAAAAAATGGGCTCTGAAATGGATGTTCTTTCAATGGTTGAAGATGCAATGAAAGCAGGTGCAGCGGGAATTTCCATAGGAAGAAATATTTTTCAGCATAAAAATCCAGAAAAAATGATTTCAGCTCTGTCTATGATTATAAAAAAAGGTGCAACCAAAAAAGAAGCTTTTGAATACCTTTGTAACAACAATAAAAATGAACTTCTTGCAAGTTGAATTGTTATGAAAAAATTCAGAGAAAAAATAGACACTATTGATGAAAACATTGTAAAACTGCTAAATGAAAGAGCAAAAACAGCTCTTGAAATAGGCAAATACAAAAAAGAGAAAAAAATAAATGTTGTGGACTTCCACAGGGAAAAAGAAGTAATTGCAAATGTTCTTTCAAAAAGCGACGGCATAATTCCCGAAAAAGACATATTGAACATATACAGGGAAATAATAGCTGCCACAAGGAAACTTCAAGAATCTTACAAAGTGAGTTTTCTTGGACCCACAGGCACTTTTTCTTCAATAGCTTTTAAAAAATTTTTCGGCAATAACACCGAGTATAAAGAGAGAAACTCCATTGAAAGCGTTTTTAACGACGTTGACAAGGAATATTCCATGTTCGGCATAGTTCCTGTGGAAAACTCCCTTGAAGGCAGTGTAAATGAAACCCTCGAATGCCTTTTCGGTTTTAACGTGAAAATATGGGCTGAAATATCACTTAAAATCTCTTTTAATCTTTTTTCAAACTGCAGAAAAAAGGAAGATATTAAAAAAATAGTTTCACACTCGCATGCTGTTGCGCAATGCAGGAATTTTATTTCCAAAAATTTTCCTCATGTTAAGGTGGAATTTACAGAAAGCACTGCAAAAGCCGCTGAAAAAGCACTTAGAGACAAATATACCGCTGCAATTGCCTCACCTTATATTTCAGATATTTACAAACTTTCACCTATACTTGAAAATATTGAAGACAATGCAAACAATTTTACGCGATTTTATATTATTTCCTTAAAAGAAAACAAAACAGGAAAAAAAGAGAAATCATCATTTATTTTTTCAATTTCGCATCAACCTAAAACTTTATTTAAAGTCCTCGAAGTAATTTCAAAATACAACCTTAATATGTGCAAGATAGAATCGCGTCCGATAAAAGGAATTCCTTGGGAGTATCTTTTTTTCATAGATATTGAAAATCTTATAACGGAAGAATTTCTTAAAGAATTTAAGGAAAAAACAACTTTTATGAAATATTTGGGCAGTTTTCCAGTTGAAAAAATTTAATCTGCTACGGAGGAAAAAATGAAAAAGGTTTGGCTTTGGATTGAAACATTTGATAAAAATCAGATAACAGCGGCATTGGAAAGCGGTATTGACGCTATTGTTGTAAACAATGAAAAGGATGGCGACAAAATAGCGGCAAAGATAAAAGAACTCGGTTTAATTGACATTTATACCTATCCTTCGGAGAATATCAAAATTTACAAATACAGAGACAAAAAGGACGAAGAAACGATAGTGAAGCTGTCAACTGAAAAAAACCTGATTCTTGAAACAGAGTCGTGGCAGATTATTCCTTGGGAAAATTTAATAGCTAAAAACGCAAAATTTTATGTATTCGTCAGCAATGAAGATGAGGTTGTTCAGGCGTTAACAGTTCTTGAAAAAGGTGTTTTCGGAATAATTTTAAAAGAGAAAAATCCGGTAAAATTAAAACAACTTGTAACAAGAATAAAATCCACAAAAGCAAAAACCTGTCTTTCGGAAGCTGAAATTGTTTCAGTGAAAACTCTGCCGTCAGGAGACAGGGTTTGCGTAGACACATGCAATATTATGACATTGGGAGAGGGAATGTTAATAGGCAACAGTAGTAACTGTCTCTTTCTCGTTCATTCGGAGTCAATAGAAAATCCTTACTGCGACACAAGACCTTTCAGAGTGAATGCAGGTGCCGTTCATGCTTATATTAAAGTGTCAAAAGAGAAAACAAAATATTTATCCGAAATAAAATCGGGAGACAAGGTTTTAATAGTTAATGCCAACGGTGAAATAAGAGAAGGCATTGCAGGAAGAAGCAAAATAGAAGAAAGACCTCTTGTTCTTATAACAGCAAAAAAAGACAACAGCGAATTTTCAGTGATTTTGCAAAATGCGGAAACAATCAATCTTGTAAAAAAAGACAAAACTCCCGTTTCCGTAACAAAATTAAAAAAAGGAGACAAAGTGCTTGTTGAAATAAACAGCGGAGCAAGACATTTCGGGATAAAAATAGAGGAGAATATTGTTGAGCGTTAAACATAGCGTTGGAATTATAGGTGGGAACGGACAAATGGGAAGGACCCTTAAAAATTTTCTTTGCAAAAACAATGTTAAAGTTTATGTTTCCGATATAGGGACAAAATATTCGAACAGTGATATTGTCAAAATGTCGGACATAGTGGTTTTATCCGTGCCATTAAACGAATATGAAAATGTTTTGTCCGAAACAGAGCCTGTAATGAAGGGAAGAGATATTCTTCTCATGGACATAGGCTCGCTAAAAGTCAAGCAAATGCTTATTATGAAAAAATATTTCAAAGGTGAAATCTTGGGGACACATCCTCTGTTCGGTCCTGACAGAAATTTTTCTGAAGGATGTGTCACAGTTGTGTGCAAAACCGATTCATGCTCTGACAAAACACAATTTATCATAGATTTGTTTAATGCAAACAAAATAAAAACATTGGAAATGTCTTCTAACGAACATGACGAGCTAATGAGCTACATTCACTCTTTCTACTATTTTGTGAACACAGCGTATTTGAAACTTTTAAGTAAAAAATTTGGCTCCATTGAAGAAACGGAAGAATTTGCAACAACATCTTTTAAAAATTTCAAAAACAATCTCAACAATATTTTTAATACTCCTTCATGGTTAATTGAGCAGATAATTTTTGAAAATCCTTTTATTGGAGAAAGGCTGAATGATTTTAAACAAATTTTGGAGTGTAAAAATTTTCTTAGCGAGGTAGAAGAATTTGTCAGAAACAATAGAAATTAACATTCCGCCCTCAAAAAGCATAACGCAAAGGGCTTTTATTTGTGCTGCACTATCCTCAGGCAAATGTAAAATATTAAATCCTCTTCTTTCGGAAGATACCCTGCTTCTTGCTTCAGGTTTGAAGAAACTCGGCATTAGCATATCATTAGACGAAAAAGCAGTGGAAATAACTGGCAACAAAGGGGAATTTTCAGATAACGGCGAGAAGACACTTTTTATGGGAAATAACGGAACAGGGTTCAGATTCCTGCTTACTCTTGCAAATTTTTACAAAAACAACGTTATTTTAACAGGTAATGAAAGAATGTGCCAAAGACCTGTGGACAGTCTTGCGGAAGCGCTAAAAGATATTGGTTTTAATGTTTCGTATACGGATAAAAAAGGCTTTCCCCCTGTAAAGATTTCTCCAACAAATAAAATTTTAAAAAATATTGTAACTGTTAGAGCGGAAAAAAGCAGCCAATTTGTTTCATCACTCCTGCTTTGTTCTCCTCTTTTCAATAAAGATTTTACATTGATTTTAAACGGAAAAAAAGTTTCTTTTCCGTATATTTTGCTCACCGTTGACATTATGAAAAAATTCGGGGTAAATGTAAAAATAAAAGGAGAAAAGTTTTTGATAAAAGGAAATAGCAGCTACAAACCTGTTAACTACAAAGTGGAAAACGATTTCTCTTCTGCATCTTATTTTGCCGCAGGTTCGGTAATAACAGGAAAAACAATTAAATTAAACAATCTTTTTTATAATTCGTCTTTTCAGGGAGATAAAAAATTCCTTGATATTATTAAAAAAATGGGTGCAAATGTTTCAATTGAAAATAATTGCATTATTGTTTCAGGAGGCAAATTAAAAGGAATTGAAACGGATATGAATAATGTTCCAGATATGGTTCCAACTCTTGCTGTGCTTGCTTCTTTTGCACAAGGTGCCACTGTTATTAAAAATATAGCACACTTGAAATATAAGGAAACCGACAGAATCGAAACAGTTGTGAAAAACCTTAACAAAGCGGGGATAGTCGCTGTTGCAGGCAGTGATTTTATTAAAATAGTGCCAAATGACAACAACTTTTTAAAATGCAGGATAGACCCTGAAAACGACCATAGAATAGCAATGAGCTTTTCCCTCCTTTCAATAAAAAACAAACACATTGAAATTTTGAATAAAGATTGCGTGAAAAAATCATTCCCTAATTATTGGGAAGAATTTTCAAAACTTGAAAAATAATTTACAGGAGATTAAATATGCCTGGGAATACATTCGGGAAAATGTTCAAAGTAACAACATGGGGCGAATCTCACGGAAAAGCTGTTGGAGCTGTAATTGACGGGTGTCCTGCCAATGTTGAAATAACCGAAGAAGAGATTAATTTTGAGCTTGCAAAAAGAAAGCCGGGAAGTTCGAAATTTGTTACAATGAGGAAAGAGCCTGATAAAGCGGAGCTGCTTTCAGGTGTTTTAAACGGCAAAACTCTCGGCACGCCAATATCAATCATAATTTACAACAAAGACGTTAAAAGCGAGCATTATGAAAATTTAAAAGGAGTATTCAGACCGGGACACGGAGATTACACATATTGGAAAAAATACGGTGTTTATGACTGGCGCGGAGGAGGAAGAGCTTCGGCAAGAGAAACAGCGGCACGTGTTGCAGCAGGTGCGGTTGCCAAAAAGATACTACTTTTGCACGGAATTGACATAACTACATTTACACTTGAAATAGCTTCTATCAGAGCGGAAAATATCTCATTTGACGAAATAGAAAAGAATCCCTTTTATTTTCCCGACAAAAATCTTATAAAAAAAATAGAAAAAAAAATCGGTGAAATAAAAAAAAATCAAAATACAGTTGGCGGAATTGTCCAATGTATCGTATCAGGGATACCGGCAGGGCTCGGAGAACCGGTTTTTGAGAAAATTGAAGCTGTGTTGGCACAGGCAATTTTAAGCATAGGAGCCGTTAAAGGCATTGAATTCGGAGCAGGTTTCAATGTTTCAAAATTAACAGGCTCGCAAAATAACGATGAAATATCTCCTCAAGGATTTCTTTCTAATAATTCAGGAGGTATGCTCGCAGGAATTTCAACAGGTCAGGAAATTGTTTTCAGAGCTGCTGTAAAACCCATTCCTTCAATAGGTTTACCCCAAAGAACAGTGAATATGAAAAATGAAGATATTGAAATTACCGTTCAAGGCAGGCACGACATTAGCGCTGTTCCGAGAATAGTTCCAGTAATAACGGCTATGGCAAGAATTGTTGTTGCCGATTTTCTGTTGCAACAAAACATTAGCTCCAAGTTCAAGGTTAAAAAAAATTATTACTAATTAGTCGTTAGCTAATAGTCTATAGTTATTGCAATTTGACTATCGACTAATTCAACGTTGAACCGTGAGTGAATATTGTCACTTTGAGGCTTTAGCCAAAGAACCCATAAAATTACTCTTTAGTATTTATACAAAAACAAACTTGAAAGAGGACAGGGAGCATGTTGTCTGTTAAAGCAAAAGTAGCCGAGACAAGTAAAAAAAAATGACTATAGAATAATCTTTGATTAAAGCGACAAAGGCTTTCTTGTGCTTGATGAAATAGAAGCAGGTAGCAATGAAAAAATCCCTTTATGGTTCTTAGCCCAAGTTTGTCAAAAAATATGAGAAAACGAGGAAATTTTGCAGATTTGTATTTGTAACATATTGAAATAATTAAATATGAAAATCCGAATCTCAATGTAGTGTTAGATATATACATTTATCCTTGACTTGACCTCGCATCTATGATATTATATATCTATGTTTATCAGAAAAGTTAGAAAAACAGATCATAACTCTAATAAAAATTATTTCTATTACCAATTAGTTGAAGCTTTCAGAACTCATAAAGGACCAAGACAAAGAATTTTATTGAATCAAGGTCATGTATTTTTAACGATATTAGGTTATCATCTTTTATGTGTAATACAAAGGAGTTTAAGAGAGAAAGGTATAAATAATTCGAAAGCTTTGCACGGTAAAAAATATTTAAAAACTACAAAATGGACAAGCAAGCAAAAACAAATAGTTACAATGGATTCTTCCACTTCGAACAGCTCA
>CAZLFW010000110.1:0-13209 GCA_964559045.1 uncultured bacterium | reverse complement strand
AAACCAAGTAGTCACTTTGAGGGCACAGCCCGAAGAGTCTATATGATAAAGAATTAAATTATACAAAACCAACCTTGAAGCAAGAGATTTTTCGGGCTAAAGCCCTTAAATAGTTTACAGTTATCGGTTCAAAGTTCAAAGTTTTTGAAATATTATAGATGTTATTTCAAATTAAAAAGCTTATAAGAACATTTTAAAAAAATTGCTGTTAGATTTTACATTTGGTTTTGTATAATTACAATAACTAATGACTGACGTATCACGTATTGCGTATCACGTTTCACTTTTCACGTTGATATGTTTTGGATTTGATATTTTGAATTTTCGGATTTATTTCGGATTTCGAATTTAGATATTCGGATTTAGCGTTGAACCTTGAACTAATTTGTTTCGGATTTCGAGTTTCAATATTCGAATTTAATTAAATACAAGGAATTTTCATGAAAAAAATTTCTTTTGCAATAGGCATTATTATTTTTTATCTTCCCGTTATAATTTTTTCACAGGAGCTAAATCTTTCTTCTGGATGGAACCTCAAAGGCACTTTTCTTGACAATGTGTCTGTGGCACAATTTAACAATAACGAGATAAACAGTGTATGGAAATGGTCCAACAATTCTTGGCTGATATGGAGTCCTAAAAACGCAATTATACAATTAATAAATCAATACGGAATAAATAAAATAGACAAATTAAATTCAGGAGACGGCTTTTGGATAAGCGTAAACGGCAATATTACCATAAAACTGACAGGGGACAAAACAAATTCAATAATATTGAAGATTCCCTCATCAGGCTGGTTTCTTAAATCTTCCAAAGTTAACAGTGATATTTCTGTTGAAATTTTTAAAAATCATCCAATAAGCACATTATGGATATGGAGCGGCAATTCTTGGAAAATATGGTCAGATAATGAAAATATTGAAAAATTAATTGAGAATTACGGATTGGAAAGCCTTGTAAATATAAAACAAGGAACAGGATTTTGGATAAACGCAATTAGCAAATTTAACATTGAATTTTCTATTCAGGAAAATAAATGTTCTGTTGACAATTTAACAGCCTGCTCAAACTATTCCGACTGCAAAAATGCAGGAGGATACTGGTATAATGATATGTGCAATAAAAAGAAGCATCCTGTTAACATATACGTTTTTGACGATAATTTGCAAATTTTAAAAGGTGTTGTATTTGAAAACAAAAAGGATAACGGTAAAATATTATGCTCCGAAGGGATGCTGGCTTTAACTGAGAACAACTATAACATTGAGTATAACATTAAAAAAACAGGATATGATAACTGCTCGGTCTATCTTAACAAGACTCCCAAATCAACCGAATGCTTCATAACAGACGGATACAACTATTATGTTATTCTTGCTGACAACAGAACAGACAATAAAACAATGAACTTTCCATTACCGTATCTAACAGAGTTTTCTTCAAAAGAACTGATTCAATCACTTCTAATTCCGGCAAAGCCGGCTTTAAAGCCTGTATTCTCTTTTGACAAAAATGCATACCTTTTAATAAAGAAAATGAAAATCAAAAATGATTATACCGTTAGTTTGAATCTACTCTCTAACCTTCCAGAATCTATTTATTCAGGCAAAGGAAAACCTCTTTTTCTATTATCTGTTGGAATAGAAACAAGCCTGCAAGAACCTGTTGACAAATTGGAAGGGAAAATGGAAGTTCGCCCCGTTGTATTGGCAAACGGAGAGGAAGCAAACTACAAAAATATTTTTTTATATGAAAAAAAAGATAATAAATGGACTCTTGTGTCACCTGTTTTGTTTCGTAAGAACAGATTAATTCCTCTCTATTATACTGAAAATTTAACAGATTATTTGTTTGTTCAATTTTCAGATGCTGAGCTTACAAAAATAAAAGGCAAGGTTTTAACGGAAAACGGGACACCTGCAATAGAAGCATTGGTTGCCGGCAGTAAATCTTCCGTTGATTTTACAGATAAAAAAGGTGAGTTTGAAATAGCCTCTCCTGAAACAATTGATTACTTAACCGCTTGCAAAACAGGCTATTTATGCAAAACTTTTAACTCTTCAAAGACAACTGTTACATTAAAAAAAGATTCCGATATTATATCTGAAATTCCTGTTGAGTTTTACGGGGAAACTGAAAAAGCGGTTTACAATGAACCGCTATATTTGGAAAATGAATTCATTATTACAACGATAAACGGTAAAGTTTACTTTTTTAACGGCAATACATTAACGGAATCTGAAAAAAATTTTGACGGTTATCTATATAAAGCCATAAACGACATTAACAATGACATTCTCGGAATTACCATAAACGGCAAGCTAAAAATTTTCGGTAAATCTCAATCAAACGAATATAATCTTGATATTAACGCTGATATATTTTTTGATGCTGAAAATTATTACATGTTTCCACCTCTCACATCAGGCAGTAACATGTTTGTTCCTTTTATAAGTAATGAGGGAAACAGAATAATTAGGATAAAATACAACAATGATTCGGATAATATTTACTTTAGCCTTGCGGGAATTACAAATTTTCCGATTTCTGGGTTAATTACAAATATTACCATGGATCAAGGGAACATTGTTTTCGGGACAACAGAAGGCAAAATATATTTATTGGACAATTCATCTCTAAAAATAAATAACACTATTGATGTAGGCGGTAAAATCACGGGAAAAATTTTACGTATCAAAGATAACTATATTTGTGCAGATTGGAACGGCAATATTATAAAGATTAACGTAAATTCTCCTGAAAATCATACAAAAATTCCAATAAAAGAAGGATTAAGGATTTATAACATAAGATTGTTAAATAACGGTTATTTGGCTCTCTCAACGGATAAAGGCGTTTATATATTGGATGATACATTAAACATGGATAAATTTTTTAATACCGAGTCAGATGTAATAGGTGATATATATTCCTTAAACGGAGATTATATATTTGCAACAACAAACGGCAAAATTTATAAAAACGGCGATGTAATAGCTGATGTTGGTAATAAAATAACATCTTACAAAGCAGTAAGTTTCGAATTAGTTGTTTTTACGGAATTAGGAGAAGTTATGGCAATAGATTTTTCCAAATGAATTTAATATTTGAATTTATCACGGTTTTCTGCTAAATATTATTTAATTGACATTTTATTATAACAAACAAATTACGTTGAAGAGTTTCCAATATAATCTCTATATTGAAACTCAACTTTTAACAAGGAGGAGACAATGAAAAAGCTTGTATTTTTATTATGTATATTGTTATTAACCGCCTGTGCAACAAACAAGGGAAATGTTAAAAAACCTCATGATATGCAGCAGCCTTCCTCATCAGTTGAAACATCAGGCACCAAAATAACAAAGTGGGATAAAGAAAAATTAAAAGGTTTAAATAAGGAAAACATTGGAGAGCAAAGTATAAACGAGCAAAAAATCTCCGAAAAAATGCTAAAAGAAAAAGAGTATTCCGAATCTGAAGAGATTAAAAAAGAAATCTCCAAGTTTTCACAGACAGACATTCATTTCGACTACGATGATTTTAAAATCAAGGCTGAAGATATACCATATCTCGAATCTCTTGCTCAATGGCTTGATAATCATCCCGAATACAGGCTCACCATTGAAGGACATTGCGATGAAAGGGGGTCCGACCTTTACAACCTTGCACTTGGTGAAAAAAGAGCAAACTCAACGAAAAATTTTCTTGTTTCACTTGGAGTTGATGCAAGCAGAATAGACTGTATAAGCTATGGTGAAGAAAAACCTCTCGACCCGAGACATAATGAAGCAGCATGGGCTAAAAACAGAAGATGTCATTTTGACATAAGCAAATAACCGGTTGAATTTTAATGGAAAATTTAGCTAACAGATTAATTTCAATACTGGATGAAATTTTTCCGGAAAAATTCACTGAAAAAGATGTTAAAGAAAACAGTTTTTTTATTTGGAAAAAAGCTCAATTTACATATTTTTTAAAACCTGTTAAAAATCCTTTTCTCATTGGATTTGACGATTTAATGGGAATTGACGCAATTAAAAAAGATGTTTACCAAAACACACTTCAGTTTTTAAAAGGATTCAGAGCAAACAACGTGTTGCTATGGGGTGAAAAAGGTTGCGGAAAATCATCTTTAATCAAAAGCCTCATTCCTATTTTCAAAACCTATGATTTAAAACTTATAGAAGTTAACAATGAAGATTTTAACTCATTGGAAGAACTTTTTGAAATAATAGTGAAACTTCCCTTTAAATTTATAATTTTCCTCGATGATATTTCCTTTGGTGACAATGATAAAAATTTTAAAAAATTGAAAGCAATCCTTGACGGGAATCTCGTTGAAACTTCTGATAACTACATTATTTATGCCACATCAAACAGACGTCATTTGGTAAAGGAAACATTTTCAACAGAGCAGGAAATACATACTTCCGATGCTGTGTCGGAAAAAATTTCTTTAAGTGACAGATTCGGAATTGCATGGGGATTTTATAAGCCTGACCAAGAAACATATTTGCAAATTATAAAGCATTACGTGAAAAAATTTAACTTGGAAATTTTTTCAAATAACAAAGAAGCACTGCAATTTGCAATGCAAAAAGGCGGTTTTTCCGGAAGAACAGCTTATCAATACGCAGTGTCTTTATTTAAAAACAAAATTTAAAATGTTCAGAAGAAAATATTACGATTTTTTTTCAAAATTTTACGATAAATTCATTAAACTTCACTCAGGTGACAAACAGGAGCAGTTAAGAGATTTTTTTGCGGAAAATGTTGCTATAAAAGAAAATTTTAAAATATTGGATATCTGTTGCGGCACAGGGAGCACAACTTTTTACATGCAAAAAAAATCGGAGGGGAAAAACGTTACTGTATTCGGTGTTGATTTCTCTTTCGGAATGCTTGAAAAAGCAGTGGAAAAATGCGGTAGTAATAATTTTATACTCTCAAATGTTTCTCTTCTTCCGTTTAAAAATAATGTGTTCAACAGGGTTACATGCACTTTTGCATTTTACGAATTAAGCGGAGCAGATGCTGATAAAGCTTTGGTGGAAATTAAAAGGGTTCTTTCAAAAAAAGGAAAATTTCTTATGATGGAGCATGAGCCTCCTAAAAAGTTTATTATAAGGATGCTTTTTTATATCCGATTAATGTCCATGGGATTTAAAAAAGCTCGCAACATATTAAAAAATGAAGAAAAAATATTTAAAAAACATTTTAAAAACGTAAAAAAAGTAACTTCTCCTTCCAATAATTCCAAAATATGGATTTGCAGCTAATACCCTTGTTCAATTAATTTTTCCGTTATCTTTTCAGATGCAAAAACAAGAGATTCAAGGTCAAGATATGAGATAACATTTTTATCGTATAAAAACTTGACGCTTGCTTCAAAGCCCTCCTCTTCCATTGCATCCCAAAAATTGATTCTTACAGGCAGCATTGGAAAAAGATAAATAACAAAACATAAATCAGCAATGCAATCTTCTTTGCCTATAATTTTATGGGGATACTTGATTATTTTTTGTTTTAATAAATCCAACTTTCCGCTGAAATGCTCCCTCAGAGGAGCGGCAGCCCCTTTTTCAAGAGCTTTAACCTTTGAAATGGAATTGGGAAGACTCTCCATTCCCACCCATTCTCCAGACAAACCTTTGTCTCCTGAAAAGAAAATATAGTTATACACAAGAATTTTATCATATATGTCAATTTCTTCTCCGTTATCTTTTTTTAAAATAAGATTTTCCCGAACTTTTTTAAGCTCAACAACTGTATCAAGGTATTTTATGCGTAAAATTTCTTTATTACTATCACTTTCGTAATCCAATTTGAGATTTTCCGATGTTTGTGCCAAATCAAGCTCTTTAATCTTGTTCTCAAGCATGGTTAAAGCATTCATTCCCGGCTTTCGTTCAATGTTGCCCTCGGAAAAATGTTTAGCCAACTTTTCTTTTAATTCTTTTGAAATCTCTAAATATGGACATTTGTCAGTTTTTGTATTTCGCCTCACAAGGGAAGTGGCAAATGCCATACACGTTTCAAAACCACATTCTTTACAATTATTTCTCGGAGTAGCTTTTAAAATTTCAATAGGTGTTATTTCGTCTTTCATTTTGTTCTCCTTCTCTCTTAATGGAATTGACACCTTAATTCTTATATGATAATCTTATCATATAATTTTTCATTTGAAAACAATATGGTAAATGGTATTAATTTTTAAGGTTAAACCTTGAACCTTGAGCTAATTTTTATTTCGGTTTTGATCTTTTGAATTTTTCGGTTTTTTTCGGATTTCGAGTTTCGATATTCGAATTTAATTAGGATTTAGGATACCATTATAAATATTTCGGAGGAAAAAATGAAAAAATTCGAAATTCCCATTCAAATAAGATTTAAGGACATTGATGCAATGGGACATGTCAACAATGCTGTTTATTTCAGTTTTTTCGAAGTGGGAAGGCTTGAATTTTTTATGAAAATTTTAAAAGCAAAGAGCACTGAAGATTTTCCTTTCATACTTGCGAAAACAGAGGCAAGTTTCCTTATTCCCATAGATTTAACATGTAAAAACGTTATTTTAAGATTATGGGCTGGTGATTTCGGGAAAAAAAGCTTTAAATTTTTCTATGAGCTCGTTGAAAAGGACAAACCAGTAAAATACGCTGAAGGAGAGAGTATTCAAGTTTTTTTCGATTACAAATCAAAACGCACCATTCCCGTGCCTGAAACTTTTAAGGAAAAGATAAAAGATTTTATCCAGGAATAAATATGAAACAAAACTTTTTTCATTATGCAATAATGTTATAACAAACATTTGTTACTTGAATTCCTCGCTAAAGTATTGCCATTTAAAATGTCTATCCATTGATTTCATTAAAAAAGTAACAATAAACAATGTTAATTTGCCAGTTCACATGTAACCACGTTCTTAACAATGGTGCAGTTGATTTTATACTGTCTCACCGTTATATTGTTAACTGTTTTGTTCACTGTGCCTGAAGCAACATCAAGGGTTAAAGTTACTGTGCTTTCTGTATCTATCTTGGGAATTTTACATACAAGTGAAGTTTGTGCACTGTTATCCGCATAAGTGGCACTTAATTCCCTTATACATTCGGTGAGAGAGTTTGCAGCAACTGTAAGAGCTGAATTTCTTTTGTATTTACTGTAGTTTTCAATTGCAACTGCTGCTAAAATTCCGATAATTGCAATTGCAATCAACAACTCTATTAGAGTAAAACCTCCCCTGTTATTCATTTATCACCTCACCTTTTTTAAAATTATAAATTATATATAATTGATTAAATTAAAAAAATAAAGAAATAAATTACCTTGAAAATTTTTTTAATTTAATATATGTTTTTTCTATGAAAACTAAATTTATAAGGAGGATTACATGAAAAAAGTTTCTTTAAAAATTTTTATCTCTCTAATGTTTTTGTCTCTTTCTTTATTTATTTATTCTTGTGGAGGCGGAGGCAGTAGCAGTGCTGTTGGAGGAGCTGCCGGCGGAGGCGGAGCAGCACCTGCAGGAGCAGCAGCGGCTAATCCAGCAGCAAATGCGGTAACAGTTGCAGACACTGGAGTTGACAATGCAACAGTTGTCTACAGTGACGGACTTAGTGAAATAGCTGATCCTGACTGTGCTTATACATATACATCAGGTGGCTTGCTTGTCTGTATTCCTATAGATAATGCATCAAAGGAAAGTATTACAGCTTCCGATGTAACAGACAATGAGACAATCAATGAGATTGCGGATAGTGTGGATAATGCAACATCCACCAAGCCTTATGTCGTAGGAGTATTGGACAAACCTGTTAAAAAGCCTATTTGCGACCTTCAAAAAAATATGTGTTCCCTGTTTGATTTAAAAGGTAAATATCCAGATATGACTGTTGCATTGGTTCCGTATAAATCTATTCTTGCCATTCCCAACCAAGGTAAGGACGCATTTAATGTAGGATATGTTCCCATTACCAATTACAGTGGAGACATTGCAGTGTTTCAACCTAACGGAGCAAGATACGGTATTGACGAAATTGCCAAAGTTCTTGCGGACAAAGGTGTTACCGTAAAAGTATATTTTGTATTTCCTTACAAGAGCACCCTTTCATCTACCTTTTCAAGCGACAAATACAAATTGTTCAAAGTTGTTATGAACAACGGAAAACCTTCTGTGGTTGATACAGGTAAAAAAATAAAAGTTGTTGAAAAAGGGACAGATAATGTTACATTTGAAGCTGTTCTTGACGGATTTTATCCTTTTATACTTGCAAGAGAAATGAATCCAGCCTTGAAAACAGTTGACAACGGTTCCATTTCCGGTTTAAAATCAGCGGCAATTACTGTTCTTGCATGTGATAACGAGTCCACTGTTGACAGCTTAAAAAGTTGTTCAGCAATAGGATACGATACAATTGATTCAAACGGCGCTTATTCCCTTGTCTATGAAAAACCGTCAAATAAGAAACTGTTTGCAGAAGTTGTAAGCTCCTATTTGAAAGATAATAAAAAAGTGATTCTTCTTGAAGACTTAAACGGCTATTCTTTTGCTGATATTACAAGTGCTTCATATCCTTCTCTTGATAATCTGACAGCTCTTGACAAGGCATATTTAAAAGACTCTCTTGAAGATAATGATAATTACGAAGGCACCTATATTAAAAACATGCTGTATCCTTCAACTGTTGCTTTTGAGCATGACAATACTACGGTTCAAACACTTCTTTCAAATGCTCTTTTATATTTTTTAAACGGAGAAAATGTATCTAATGCTTCAGGAGAATACTACTCAGGTTACAATAAATCATACAAATGCACCTATACTGTTACTGTAACGGATAATACTTCTATTACAGCAGTTACATCTTGTGTAAATAATCCTGTCTCTTCATCATCAACTTCTTCAGGAACATACTCCAGCACAAATAAAGTTACAATTACTAAATCTGGAACTTCTTACAACTGCGAAATGTTAACGTCTTATAACAGCTCTTATACGTATTCTTACACTGAAAACGGACAGTCATATACAAGCAGCAGCTCAACTGTGAAATCGGTTAACTTTACATGGAATTTGGCAACTGTCAACGGTGTAAGAGTTATTGACAAAGTATCAGGCTTATACAAAAACGATGAAAATTCTAATTCTCAAGAATGGAAAGAAATTGAAAAAGAAACCACCAATTATTCGGGACTGCGTAGCGGAAATACATACTATGTAATCGGCAAAGGCACATACAGCACTGAACATTCCACTTATTCATACAGTGACAGTTTTGAATATTCCAATAAATTTTTACACACACCTTCAACAAAATCGGTTTCTTTGATCACCGGCAATTTAAAAGCCAAATTAACATCTGTAGTTGTAAAATGCTTAAAAGGAGAGGGAACTTCCTCTATTACCCAAAATGACATTTTCAACATTTCGCAAGATTCTCAAGGAAATTATTTTGTGAACGGAAGTAAATTTGATCATTACAACACTCCTAACTTTTACTCTGTTTGCGGTGAATCAAGCTCTATGCAGTAAAAATTAATATTAGAAGAGAGGCAATGTTTTGCCTCTCTTTCCTTTTTATAAAATGTATAATGAAAAAAATCATTCAAATTACCATAATATTTTTTTTCCTGTTTAATCTTACTTTAAATCTATATTCAAAAAGATTTTCACCTTCTGTTTCTTTTATGAAAAATAAAAAATTTGCTAAAATTTTCAAAGCTTCAACTTTCACCTTATATGCAAAGAACATTGAAGAAACAGAACATTTCATAATATATTACGGAGATAACAATCCTGCCACAACTTTATGGGCAGATTACAACTCAAACAACATTCCTGATTTTATTGATAATATAAAAGAGATTCTCGAATATACATTCAAGGTTGAAATCAACCTATTGAATTTCGCTTCTCCTGTCACAGGCAATAAAGTCATTGTTATTATAGGAAATACAGGTGTTAAATTAAATTCCGAAGAAATTACAATTGACAGTAAAATTTGCGGTTTTTCTTATAAAGAAGGTAATTATAACGTCCTTGTAATAAATCCAATACCTCCTTCAAGTGTTTTCACTAAAGCAAAAAATATGCTTAAAGTGACAGTTGCACACGAATTTTTTCATATTATACAATTTAACTATACGGTAAATCTGTCTCCTGACACAAATTTGTGGCTTTATGAAGGAACTGCTGTTTGGATGGAAAATCAGGTTTATCCAGATATAGATGACTACATATACAGCTATGCAGAAGATATGATTAACTACACTGACGAAGGGCTAACTTCGGATAAAGGATTTCATCCCTACGGGACAGCGCTTTTTTTCGATTTCCTAACCAATAAATTTGACAAAGAGATAATTAAAGAAATATGGGAAATTTTTAAGGAAAAGACAACTGCTCTCGAAGCGATAAAATATGTAATTGAAACCATATATTCCGAAAATTTCTATCATACAGTCTCGGAATTTTATCAAGCGTTAATTAATCCTAAGAACAATTTCACCGACGGAGACAAACTTTCCGAAGAATCTTTTTCCATATCCCCGGTTTCATTGTCGTGTAACAAACCGTTTAAAAAAAATATCGGATTGTTAGGAGCTCTATATTTCAATGTTGAATGCAGTTATACTGGAATTCTTAATTATAAAGGCAACAATACACTCTTAGATAACGTCTCAATTAATAGTTTTGCTTACAATATCAATTTGTCAACATCTGAAATTCATATTGTAATTCCATACAAAGATAGCGATATATTATCGGAATATAACACTTTTTATAATGTTGAACTAAATAATCTTAACACTTTTTCTTATAAGTTGGAAAACAAATGGAATCTTATAGGTGTTTCAAAAGATATTTCCGACCCGAATTTCTTTGATAAACCTGAAATTAACTCTGTCTGGCAATGGGACAATGAAACATGGAAAATATATATCCCAGGAGATAAATCAGATTTGAAAAAAATTTTAAAAAATTACAATATCAAAGAAATAACATCCCTTCAATCAGGTTCAGGAGTATGGATAAATACGGAAACAAAAACCAACATTGATTTTAATTCCGTTAAACTCGGCAATTGCGGTATTGATACGGAATTTAACGAAAATTGGAAACTTGAATCAACTGCATGTATCAATGATATTTCACCTGACTCCTACCTTCCTTTGGCAAATGTCAAAACAATCTGGAAATGGAGCGGAACTAATTGGCAAGTATGGAGTCCTGATAAAACTCTTAAAACTCTAATAGAGACATATAAATTGACAAATATTAAATATCTAAACCATTACAACGGGTTCTGGGTAAACAAGTAATCACCGTTCAAAAAGAGAAACATTCGGGACATACTTTTTTTCCATTCTCAATTCTCGCATAGTTTTCAGCACAAACATCACCGCACTTTTCGCAAACAACAAGGTTAAAGCAGCTTTTGCCTTTTGCTGTTTCAAAATCAAAAGGTCCTTCAATTTTCAAAAAATCGTCAGGATTTAAACCGAACGGTTTTTTAAACATCTGCTCTGCCAAATCTTGGGGAACATTAGACGGTTTGACTCCTTTTTTTCTTAATTCAATAAACTTTGATTTGAAAGCATTTAGCATAACCTCCGGTTTGATTGTAACTTTAACCGCTTTGTTTTTGTTCTTATCAACAAGAATAAAGGAAAATTTCCCTTTTGCCTCTTTTTTCATAAGCCCTTTTCCAAACGTGCACCCTGTTGCAAACTGAACTCCGTCTGCAAAACAACCTGCCGCATGTCTCTCACCAGAGTAGATAATAACAAATTTATCCATATTCTCTTCCCTGCTTACCCCGAGAGCATTCATTGCCGCTTTACCTGCAACAAATCCGAGAGGCATACCTCCGCATAAATGCCCGTGCATATTAAGAGCTGAATAAAGAATTTCTTTTTCTTCATAAGTTAAACTTTCAATTGTTTCTATAATTTTTTTTTTCTTTGTAAACATAACAATTATCCTCCTATTTTTAAAATTTAATCATAAGTTTAATTGCAAGAACAATTAAAATAACAGCGAGAATTTTTTTCACAACAGCAGGGGGCAATCTGTTCTGCATAAATTTGGTTCCGAGAAATCCTCCTATAAAACCTGCACCTGACACCAGAAATAAAAGCTTTAAATTAACCGCTCCCATTGAGAGATAGGTAACAAAACCGCTGAAAGAAGAAAACGGCACTACAAAAGCTGTTATTGCAGCAACCTTTTTGGGATTGAACCCCATTATCACCATTACAGGTGAAATTAATCCTCCTCCTCCCACTCCGAGTAAACCGGAAATAAATCCCACCACAATTCCGAGAATAGATAAACTTAAAACAGGTTTGTCATCCCTGAAACTTTCAGCATATTTTCGAGACTTGAAAAAAAGCATTATACAACTTGAAAAAATAAGAAACAATACTAAAATATAAAGAACCGATTCAGTGGATATGAATTTTGAAAAACAAGCTCCAACAGGAGCAAACAAAAAAGAAAAAACAATAATAGGCACTCCGAGCTTGAAATCAAGCCTCTTCTCTCTCACATTGGATATACTGGCACCTGTGAGGCTAATTGTATTAATAAAAAGCCCGGTAGGTTTTGCCTGATTCAAAGGAATTCCAAGGGAATATAAAACAGGCACCAATACAACTGCGGAGCCTATGCCTCCGAGAGCAAAAATAAAACTGAAAACAAAAGATAAAACAACAATTGAAAACATAAAAAATTCTCTTTGGGAGCAAAAGCAACACTAAGAATTATATCAAATCAGTTTTTGCTGCTCTTCTATTTTCTCTTTTAATACACTCTGCACACACGTTAAGAAATTTACAACACAAGGGATTTTCAATCTGTAGATAACTTTTGTGCCTTTTTTTTCTGAATCAATTACACCTGTATTTTTTAAAATAGACAAATGTCTTGAAATCGTGGAAATATCAATGTGAAGCAATTCATTGAAATCACTGACGCTTTTCTCTTCTTTTTGCAGTTCTTCAATAATAAACAGTCTTATCGGATTTGCAAGAGCTTTTAATATTTCAGACCAAGCTTCATATTTTTTCATATTTGCACATTATTGCAAATATACAAATAAGTCAAGAAAATTCTTCCGTAAATAATCAACAATTGTCACATCATACAAAAAATAAGACCTTTGCACAGTGTTTTTAACTGTTGCTAAAATTTTTATT
>CAZLFW010000109.1:0-7451 GCA_964559045.1 uncultured bacterium | reverse complement strand
TCTATTATTTTGCTAAAAGTCTGAATGCCTATAGGAAGTTTTTTTAGATTCATATTAATAATTTATCAAAAAAAACAGATAAATTCAAGGGATATTTAGGATTTAGAATTAGTTGTTCGTTAGTAATTTATTGTTATTAGTTGTAGTTAAAAAACACTAAATCCTAAATAAATCCGAATATCTAAACTCGAAATTCGAAACAAAATTAGTTCAAGATTCAAGACTATTTTCGTAAATCTCTCAGAACCTACAAAAACTCTACATTAATCCTTTTAAAATTCTCAAAGCTTCTTCTTTTGTTTTTATATTGTCTCTGTATATTAAAAATCTTATTTTACCTATTAATTCACCTATTCTTTCTCCTCTGATTCCTGCTTCAATCAAATCTTTTCCTGTAATTAAAGAGTAAATAAAATTTTTTTTCTTCTGAAAATCTTCTTTTAAAAACTTTAATCTTTGACAAACATAAAAAATATTGTCATCTGTTCTCTTTTTGGTTTTTGTTTCCATTAAAGTAAAATTAATCAAATAATCCATTATTTCATAATGTTGAAATACAAATTTTTTCAATGTGTCTTCCTTAACCTTATTTAAAGAGATTTGCAATATTTTCATATGATTTTCAATAACAGACAAAATCAATTTAAAGCTTTTTTTGGGAAATTTTAATCTTGACAGAATTTTTCTCGAATATTTAACTGAAAATTCCGTATGCCTGTGCATATCGTCAAACTTACCTATATCATGAAACAATGCTGTATAACAATATATTTTCTTGTTAAAAGCATTCTCGTAATCAGGGATAAATCTTAAAATGTTTAAAGAATGATTAAGGACGTCAAACATATGAATATCCCTTTGAGGCAAATTTTCTATTAATTTCATTTCGGGAAAAATTTCAAACAAAAGTTCTGTTGTCAAAAGATATTTCAACAAAAAAAATCTTTTTTTAAAAAGAAATATCTTTTCAATTTCATCCCTTACCCTTTCGGCTGCAACATTTTTTATTAAAGTTTTACAGTGTTTTATAAGCATATAAGTTGCCTTATCAAGGGTAAATCCGTTTAACTGTCCCAAAAGCCGTATTCCTCTCAACATTCTCAATGGATCGTCAATAAAAGAATTTTTAGTGGTAATTTTTATTTTTCCGCTGAAAATATCTTTTGCTCCGTTTAGAGGGTCAATTATTTTTTCCGATTTCAAGTCAAAAAAAAGAGAATTAATTGTAAAATCTCTTCTTAAAGCATCTTCATAAAAATCTTCCTGCATAAGCGTAATGTCGACAACTGTTCCGTTTTCAAGCACCGCTCTTATTGTGGGGGGAAAAACCTTTCCTATTAAAAATCCGTTTTTATTAAAATTTTTCCTAAGAAAATCACGGGCTTTGTCTAAAAAATCCCATTCATTGGTTTTCAGCACAAAATCGTAATCATTTATCTTTTTTTTCAGCAGAAAATCTCTTACACTGCCTCCAACAAGGAAAATATCGGAAGGTATATAGTTAAGCTTCATTGAAAGGAAGACGAATCAAACGAATATCAGCTTCTTTTAACATTTCAAGGCTTAAATCGTCAGGATAGCCGTCTTGGTAGAAAATTTTTCTAATACCGGCATTAATAATCATTTTGGAGCATATTATACATGGCTGATTAGTGCAATAAAGCTCCGCTCCCTTTATCTCCACACCATGATATGCAGCCTGAATAATAGCATTTTGCTCCGCATGTAATCCTCTGCACAATTCATGTTTCTCGCCGGAAGGCACATTTAGCTTGTCCCTTAAACATCCTATTTCGGTGCAATGTCTTATCCCCGTGGGGACTCCGTTGTAACCTGTTGAAAGCATTCTTTTGTCTTTAACTATTACTGCGCCCACATGACGCCTAATGCAAGTTGACCTTTTTGCAACAAGCACAGCTATTGACATGAAATATTCGTTCCAGTCAGGTCTCATTTAAAAATTGCACCTGTCAATCAAATCTTGATAAAAAGGGAATGAATGGCAAAGTTCCCTAACTTCCTGTCTAACTTCTTTTATGGTTTTATCATTGCCTTTTTTGGTAATAATTTTATCAATTAAAAAAGCTATTTTTCTCATTTCTTCCTTGCCCATTCCTCTTGTTGTTACAATGGGAGTGCCTATCCTTATGCCGCCTGTAACAGCGGGAGGATTTGGGTCATAAGGAATAGCGTTTTTATTTAAAGTAATTCCCGCATCATCAAGCCACTGCTGAGCTTCCGCTCCAGTAACACCTTTGCCTGTTAAATCGACAACAAAAAGATGATTGTCCGTGCCTCCGGAAACAACGTTGTAACCCATTTCAACAAATGAATTGCAAAGCTCTTTTGAATTGGAAACCGTTTGAATTTGAATTTCTTTGAATTGCTCTGTTTGAGCCTCTTTAAATGCAACTGCTTTTCCGGCAATTATATTGACAATAGGACCTCCTTGAATTCCGGGAAAAACAGAATAATCTATTTTTTTGGCATATTCGGATTTGGAAAGTATTAAACCTCCTCTGGGTCCTCTTAATGTTTTATGAGTGGTTGTGGTAACAAAATCCGCCAAATCCGTTGGATTGGGATGAACCCCCGCAACAACGAGACCTGCAATATGTGCAATATCACACATGAAAAGCGCGCCAGTATCATCTGCAATCTCTTTAAATTTTTTAAAATCAATTATTCTCGAATAAGAAGAAGCACCTGCAATGATAATTTTCGGCTTAACTTTTTCTGCAATTCTCCTAACTTCGTCATACTCTATCAAACCTGATTCTCTGTTAACTCCGTAGCTGTATGACTTAAAAAGTTTTCCTGAAAAATTTATTTTATACCCGTGCGTAAGATGCCCTCCGTGGGATAGCTCCATGCCGAGAACAACATCTCCAGGCTCCAAACATGAAAAAAGAACACCCATATTAGCTGAAGAACCTGAATGAGGCTGAACATTTGCATGTTCGCTTCCAAACAGTTCCTTAGCTCTTTTAATTGCAAGACTTTCAACTGTATCGGCGTTCTCACATCCGCCGTAATATCTTTTTGCAGGATAACCTTCGGCGTATTTGTTGGTAAGCACCGAGCCCACAGCTTCAAGAACAGCTTGTGAAGTGTAATTTTCAGAGGCTATTAAAACAAGCTTACTCTCCTCTCTCACAAGTTCGTTTTTAATTGCTTTTGCAACTTCAATATCCGTATTACTTAAGCATTGTAAATATTTCATAGCTATTCACTTCCTCTGCAATTATCTATCCGTTTTGTTGATTCTTCTTATATGTCTTCCGCCTTCAAAAGGCTCTTCTAACCAAACTTTTACTATTTCAACCGCCAAATCTTTGCCTATAATTCTTCCGCCTAAGACAAGAACATTAGAATCATTATGTCTTCTCGACATAATGGCACTGAACAAATCATTTGCCAAAGCGGCTCTTATTCCTTTGTATCGATTGGCGGTTATTGACATTCCGAGACCGGTGCCGCAGATAAGAATGCCTCTGTTTATATTACCGCTTAAAAATTCTTCGCAAAGTTTATGGGCAAAATCGGGATAATCAACTGATTCACTTGAATAACAACCGAAATCCACAATATTTTGTCCCGCCCCGTTAAAAAAATCAAAAAGAAATGTTTTCAGCTCAAATCCGCCATGGTCGGAAGCTATTCCAATTTTCATCATTCGAATTTCCTGAATATGAGGGTTGCATTTGCACCGCCGAAACCGAAAGAGTTTGACATGGCAATATTAACGTTCTGTTCTCGTTTTACATTGGGAACATAATCAAGGTCGCACGCAGGATCCGGATTATCATAATTAACAGTGGGCGGAATAACTCCTCTGTCAATTGTTAAAACGGTTATTGCAGCTTCCATTCCTCCTGCTGCTCCCAGCATGTGCCCCATTACGGATTTAACGGAACTTACAGGCAGCTTATAGGCGTAATCACCGAGAAGCCTTTTAATCGCAGTTGTTTCATATTTATCGTTTAACTCCGTGGATGTCCCGTGAGCATTAATATATTCTATTTCTCTTGCTGAAATTCCGGCATTTTCCACAGCCATTTTCATGGCGGAATACATACCTTCCCCTTCAGG
Organism: uncultured bacterium; assembly: GCA_964559045.1. Taxonomy (GTDB): domain Bacteria; phylum DYJV01; class DYJV01; order DYJV01; family DYJV01; genus CAZLFW01. Next base: position 3,359 of record CAZLFW010000109.1, on the reverse strand, counting down.
AGCAGGTGCTGCTATATGGTATGCATCACCGCTGGTGCCGTATCCTACCAATTCCGCAAGAACTGGTGCACCTCTTTTTAAAGCAAAATCCAAATCTTCCAGAATTATAATACCTGCACCTTCTGAAATAACAAAACCGTCTCTGTCTCTGTCAAAAGGTCTGCTTGCTTTTTCAGGCTCGTTATTCCTTGTGGAAATTGCTTTCATTGCATTGAATCCACCTACAGCCAATTTGGAAATAACAGATTCCGCACCTCCTGCAACCATAACTTTGGCATCACCTCTTAAAATAAGACGATATGCTTCTCCAATGGAATGAGAACCAGAAGCGCAAGCACTTGTCACCGTAAAATTGGGACCTTTGAACCCCCACCTGATAGCAACAGCTCCAGGTGCCATATTACCTATAACTTTGGGAATAAAAAAAGGTGAAATTCTTTTAGGCCCCTTCTTGTCTATAACAATAGCCTGTTTTTCAATAATGCCCAATCCTCCCAAACCGACTCCTATACAAACGCCTACATCTTCGGGATTGATAATTTCGGTTTTAAAACGAGCCATATCAAGAGCTTCGGCTGTTGCTCCTATGGAGTATTGTATAAAATCATCGAATTTTTTCAGCTCTTTCTTTTCAATAAAGTCAAGAGGGTTAAAGTCGCGAATCTCTCCTGCTATCTGAGTATCAAATTCAGAAGCATCGAACTTTGTGATACGGCTGATACCTGACACTCCGTTTATCACATTGTTCCAGACTTTATCAACTCCTGTGCCGCAAGGGGTTACGAGCCCAACGCCTGTTACAACCACCCGTTTTTTTGAGCCCAAAATCAACTCCTTTGTTATGAAGTGTGTTCTTCAATGTATGTTATGGCATCTTGAACTGTTTTGATTTTTTCAGCATCTTCATCTGGAATTTCAATATTGTATTCTTCTTCAAGAGCCATTACAAGCTCAACTATATCAAGAGAATCAGCACCGAGGTCGTCAACAAACGATGCTTCCAATTTGATTTCTTCTTCCTCAAGTCCCAACTGCTCCGCAATAATACTGATAACTTTTGATTTTAAATTTTCCGACATGTAATCCTCCTAAATTTTGTTGAAAAAATTTGGTAACCAATTCAAGCCAAATTGTCAATAGAAAAATAACTTCAAAGCGTCAAAATTTTACCTATTAAAACGAATATTGCAAAAGCAATAAAAAACCTGCATCTTTCGATGCAGGTTTATAATATCGTTTATTTTTTACCTAATCCCATATTTTTGATTACCTCCTCGATTTCACTTAAAACAGCGGGATCATCTATGGTGGAAGGTATTTTGTAATCTTCACCGTTGGCAATTTTTCTTATTGTGCCTCTTAAAATTTTTCCCGAACGCGTTTTAGGCAATCTGTTTACAACTGAAGCCTGTTTAAAACACGCAATTGCTCCTATTTCATTTCTAACCATTTGAACAAGCTCTTTTGAAATTTCTTCCGGGTCTTTGTCCACACCTGATTTTAAAACGAAAAATCCTATTGGAACTTCTCCCTTTAAGTTATCGTTAATTCCGAGAACCGCACATTCGGCAACATCAGGATGTTTTGCAATGACTTCTTCCATTCCTCCGGTGGACAATCTGTGACCTGCAACATTGATAATATCGTCAACTCTTCCCATTATCCAGAGATAACCGTCTTCATCGAAAAATCCTCCGTCTCCTGTAAAATAATATCCTGGGAAAGGACTTAGATACGACTCTACAAACTTTTGATCGTTCTGCCACAACGTTGGCAAACATGAAGGAGGCAGAGGCAATTTAACAACAACAACTCCTTCTGTCCCGTTGGGTAGCTCGTTATTGTCACTGTCAACTATTTTTACGTTGTATCCCGGAGCAGGCTTGGTGCAAGAACCTGGTTTCACAGGCAGCAGCTCTATTCCCGCACAGTTGGCTCCTATTGCCCAGCCTGTTTCGGTTTGCCACCAATGATCTATAACAGGTCTGTCCAACAGGTCTTTTGCCCAGTGGTAAGTATCCGGATCAAGCCTTTCACCTGCAAGAAAAAGATATTTAAAATTACTCAAATCGTATTTTTTAACAAATTCACCGTTGGGGTCCTCTTTTTTTATGGCTCTGAAAGCAGTTGGAGCGGTAAAAAGAACTTTTACGTTATGCTCCGATATAACTCTCCAAAAAACACCTGCATCGGGAGTGCCTATGGGCTTCCCTTCAAAAAGAATGGTGGTGCAGCCTGTTATAAGAGGAGCATATACAATATAAGAATGTCCCACAACCCAACCAACGTCGGAAGCCGCCCAATACACTTCACCTGGTTTTACGTCGTAAATATATTCCATACTCCATCTTAATGCTACAGCATGGCCGCCATTGTCCCTGACAACCCCTTTGGGAACTCCGGTGGTGCCTGATGTGTATAATATGTAAAGAGGATCCGTGGCTTTAACTGGAACACAATCCGCCGGTTCTGCATCTTTAAGGCATTCTACCCAATCATAATCTCTTCCTTCGGTTAACTCCGCTTCCACCTGAGGTCTCTGATAAATAATACATTTTTCAGGCTTGGTCTCGGCAAGCTCAATGGCTTTGTCAAGAAGAGGTTTGTAAGGTATTATCTTTTTCCCTTCAATGCCGCAAGATGCGGACAAAATAACCTTAGGCTTGGCATCATTGATTCTTACAGCAAGTTCGTTAGCTGCAAAACCTCCGAATACTACGGAATGAATGGCTCCTATCCTTGCACATGCAAGCATTGCAATGGGAGCTTCCGGTATCATGGGCATATAAATTATAACCCTGTCTCCTTTTTCAACACCGAACGATTTAAGCACTCCTGCAAATTTTGCAACTTCATCTTTTAATTCTTTATAAGTATATTTTTTAATTGTATTTGTAACAGGACTGTCATATATAATGGCAACCTGCTCACCTCTACCTTTTTCAACATGCCTGTCAACGGCATTGTAGCAAGTATTTAACTCTCCGCCTGCAAACCATTTGTAAAAATGCGGAGCTCCCGAATCGTCAAGCACTTTATCCCATTTTTTATACCAGTCAATCTCTTCCGCTGCATCTCCCCAAAATTTCTCGGGATTTTCAATGGAAAGTTTATAAGCTTCTTCGTAACTGCTATACCCCATTTTCCCCTCCTTAAATTTTTTAGATTATTAAATAATATTTTGTATACAAAAATTTTCTTTATATGTCAATAAAACAATTTTATGAAAACCGTAGATAGTCAAAAAAATATTGTTCAGTTATACAAAAACAAATTTTAAATACTATAAATGACTTTATAGGAACATAATTTATTCGGTTTCTGAAATATACTATTAGAGACCTTTGCACGGCATTTCT
>CAZLFW010000108.1:0-13592 GCA_964559045.1 uncultured bacterium | reverse complement strand
CATCAACAATTGCTGCTCCTTGAAGAGACGAGAGCAAAACCCTTCTTAAAGCATTGCCCAATGTAAGTCCGAAACCTCTCTCAAGAGGCTCAATAACAAACTTACCGTATTTGTTAACATCCTTTTCGCTTTTATCTCGGACAATTCTTTTTGGTTTAACCAATTCCGTCCAATTTCTGTATATCATCAAATCCCCCTATTATTTTGAATAGAGCTCTACTATAAGTTGCTCGTTTACAGGCAATGTAATCTCTTCTCTTTTAGGTAGTCTGTTAACGATGCATTTGTAATTTTCTCTGTCAAAATCAAGATATTCAGGTATTGTTCTTCTCTGAGATGCCTCTATTGTTTCGATAAATTTCGACTTCTCCCTACTCTTCTCTTTAAGCTCTATTACATCACCCTCTCTGACAATAAAAGAAGGAATATTTACTTTTCTGCCGTTAACCGTGAAATGATTGTGCCTGATTAAAATTCTCGCTTCTTTTCGAGACATTGCAAAGCCGAGCCTGTAAACAATAGAGTCCAACCTTCTTTCCAAAAGCTCTATAAGGTTATCCCCTGTAACTCCTTTCATTTTATCCGCTTTATAAAAATAGTTTCTGAACTGTTCTTCCGCAACACCGTAAATCCTTTTTAATTTTTGTTTTTCACGCAACTGCATTCCGTAACCAGTTAATTTAACGTTCCTTTGTCCGTGCTCACCTGGCGGATAATTTCTTCTTTCAAAAGCACATTTCTCTGAATAACATCTGTCACCTTTCAAGTATAATTTCACTCCTTCACGTCTGCAAAGTTTACAAACTGGACCAGTATATCTTGCCAAGTCGTCCTCCTTTAATTTATTGTTATATAATAACGTTATACTCTTCTTCTTTTGGGCGGTCTGCAACCATTATGGGGAATAGGAGTTATATCCCTAATCATATTGATTTTAAGCCCTGCCGTTTGCAATGCTCTAATTGCACTGTCTCTTCCCGCTCCGGGACCTTTAACCAAAACACCCACTTTTTGAAGCCCTAACTCAAGTGCTTTTTTGGCTGCTTCGTTTGCCGCAAGCTGAGCTGCATAAGGAGTGCTTTTCCTAGAACCTTTAAAACCTACATTACCACCTGCTGACCATGCAATCACATTACCTTTTTTATCGGTAATGGTTACAATTGTATTGTTAAACGTTGCATTAATGTAGGCTAATCCTTCGTTAAATCCTAACTTTTGAATTTTTTTGGTTTTACGTTGTCTTGCCATTTATCATCCACCTCTTGAATTATTTTTTCTTTTTCTTTGCAATGGCAGAACCACGGGGACCTTTTCTCGTCCTTGCATTTGTTTTGGTTTTCTGCCCTCTTACAGGTAATCCTTTTCTATGTCTCAGCCCTCTGTAACATCCTATTTCCATGAGCCTTTTAATGTTTTGGGTAACTTCTTTTCTCAAGTCCCCTTCAACCTTAAAATTATTGTCAATATAAGACCTTATTTTGGCTATTTCTTCGTCTGTGAGATTAATTGTTCTTGTATTAGCGTCAACTCCGGTTTCGGAAATAATTTCCTTAGCTCTGTTCCTACCTATTCCGTAAATATAAGTGAGAGCTATCTCGATTCTTTTGTTTCTCGGTAAATCAACTCCTGCTATCCTTGCCAAACCTGCACCCCCCTTTAACCTTGTTTTTGTTTATGTCTCGGGTTTTCACATATTACCCTGACAATGCCTTTACGCTTGATAATTTTGCATTTGGGACAAATTTTTTTAACACTGCTTCTAACTTTCATTTGTTACTCCTACTGTTTTTTTTTGTTTTTCTGTAGGTAATTCTTCCTCTTGTCAAATCGTAAGGAGATAATTCAACTGTTACTGTATCTCCGGGAAGAATCCTAATGTAATGCATTCTCATTTTCCCGGATATATGAGCAAGCACCACATGTCCGTTTTCCAGTTCAACCTTAAACATTGCATTAGGCAAATTCTCTAACACGGTTCCTTCTATTTCTATTGCATCACCTTTTGACATTATTCCTCCTGTTTTATGCTGTTAATATTTCAGGACCGTTTTCGGTAACTGCAATAGTATGTTCAAAATGTGCGCTTAATTTGCCATCAGATGTTACAACAGTCCATTTATCCTTTTTCACATCAACTGTGTAATCCCCAATATTTATCATCGGCTCTATTGCAATTACAAGCCCTTTTTTAATACGAGGTCCCTTGCCGGGATTCCCATAATTGGGTACTTGCGGTTCTTCGTGTAAATTACGTCCAATTCCGTGTCCCACAAAAGCTCTGACAACAGAAAAACCGTTCTTCTCGGCAATTGACTGAACAGTATATCCTATATCTCCTATGGTATTGCCTATTACAGCAGATTCAATTGCTGACATAAGGCATTGCTTTGTAACCTTTACAAGCTTCTCTGCATCTTGAGAAGCTTTACCTACTATTTTGGTAAAAGCGGCATCTCCGTAATATCCGTTATACAATATCCCGAAATCAATTTTTACAAGGTCGCCTTCTCTGATAACTCGTTTACCCGGTATACCGTGAACAACTTCGTTATTCAATGAAATGCACACCGCTGCCGGAAAACCTGCATATCCTTTAAAAGCAGGTATTGCTTTTAACTTTTCAGTTCTTTTTTCCGCTATTCTGTTAAGCTCTCTTGTTTCAATTCCAGGTTTTATCTTCTCGTATAATAAATCCAATACGTCTCTAACTAATTTACACGATTCTTTTATCTTTAAAATTTCGTCTTTTGATTTTAATACAATCATTAAAAATTAAATAGCTTCCAATATTGCTACTATATCGGAGTATATTTTCTCAATATCTCCTGTTCCGTTAACTTCTTTAAGAATTCCTTCTTTAGCGTAAAAATCTTTTAAAGGCTCTGTTTGTGCCTTATAAGCTGATAATCTTTCCCTTACCGTTGCTTCGTTATCATCATCTCTTTGATAAAGTTCTCCACCGCATTTGTCGCAAACACCATTTTTGGAAGGAGGAGAAAATTTTACATGATAAACGTTCCCACAGGCTTTACACATTCTTCTTCCTGTTATCCTTGTAACAATTTCTTCATCAGGCACTTCAATGCTGATAACCGCATCCAACTTACTGTTTAAATTTTCCAAAATTTTATTTAACTCTTCTGCTTGCGGTAATGTCCTTGGAAAACCGTCAAGAAGATATCCGTTTTTACAATCATCCTGAACAAGCCTTTCTCTTATGATTCCTATAACTACCGAATCTGGAACCAACTTTCCTTCATTCATATATTTCTGTGCTTCTTTACCTAATTCGGTTCCCTCTCTAACAGCTGCTCTTAAAATATCACCTGTGGATATTTGCGGTATTTTATATTTATCTATAATCCTTGATGCTTGTGTTCCTTTTCCTGCTCCCGGTGGTCCTAAAAGTATTAAATTCATCTATTCCTCCTTTTAAGGATTTTAATATTACCTGAAAGCTTTTCTTCCTTTTTTTATCAAACCATCGTAATTTCTGTTAATCATGTAAGATTCGATTCTCTGCATTACGTCCAATGCAACTCCGACAATAATGAGGAGAGAAGTTCCGCCAAGGTAAAAAGGAACGTTAAATTCAGCTAACAATATTTTAGGAAGTATACACACTGCTGAAACATAAACAGCACCCCAAACTGTAATTCTTGTTAACACTCTGTCAATATATTCCGCCGTTTTTTTGCCCGGTCTTATCCCCGGAACAAAACCGCCGTATTTTCTCAAATTATCCGCAACATTGTCGCTTCTAAATGTTATTGCTGTATAAAAAAAACAAAATCCGAATATCAATATAACGTAAACAATATTATATAAAAGTGATGTGGGATGAAAATATTTGTTAAACTGCTGAAAAATAGGTATTTTTATAAATGTGGTTAATGTCCCTGGAAATAAAAGTATTGATGATGCAAAAATAGGTGGAATAACACCGGCAGTATTCAGTTTAAGAGGAAGAAATGTGGACTGACCACCGTAAACTTTTCTACCGACTACTCTTTTTGCATAGTGAATGGGAATTCTTCTCTGAGCTGTTTCAAAAAATATAATTACTCCCACAACTACCACTGCAACAACCAAAACCAAAATTGCCACAAGAAGAGATATTTCACCTGTTCTTATGAGTCTTAATGTATTTATAATTGCAGCAGGAAGTCTTGTAACAATTCCTGCAAATATAATCAATGATATACCGTTTCCTATTCCTTTATCAGTGATTCTTTCTCCGAGCCACATAATAAAAACAGTTCCTGTTGTCAAGGTTATCATTGTATTTATTCTGAATATCCAACCTGGATCCAATACAACAGTCATACCGTTGGGGCTTGTCATACTTTCGAGACCAACTGCCATACCCAGCCCTTGAACCAACGATATTAACACTGTTCCGTATCTGGAATATTGGGTAATTTTTTTATAACCATCCTGACCTTCTTTCTTTAACTGGTCAAGCTTGGGGATAACAACGGTTAATAGCTCCATAATAATTGACGCTGAAATGTAAGGCATTATACCAAGAGCAAAAATGGAGAGTTTTCTCAAACCTCCACCTGCAAACATATCAAAAACATTTAACAGTGTCCCGCCTTTCATCTGGGCGAAAAAAGCAGCAAGAGCTTCCCCATCTATCCCGGGAGTTGGAATATGAATACCAAGTCTGTATATAAGCAAAAGTAGAAAAGTAAACAATATCTTTTTCTGTAATTCACCCAGTCCTGAAAAATTTTGAAAATTTTCAAAATCCCTTTTATTTTTCTTCACTTAAAAATTCTCCTCCTGCAGCAATTATCTTTTCTTTTGCACTTGCTGAAACTTTTTCAACGGAAAACTTTAATTTTTTACTTATCTCACCGTTACCGAGGATTTTTACTCCATCCAGAGGCTCTTTAACTATCTTTTTCTCATATAAAGTTTCAAAGGAAACAACTTCTCCTTCATTGTATTTTTCTTCTAAAACCGCTAAATTAATAATATTGTAATGCTTCTTAAAAGGATTTTTAAATCCTCTTTTGGGCAGCCTTCTTATGAGAGGCATTTGTCCACCTTCAAATCCAGGTTTTACACCGCCTCCAGAACGGGAATTCTGTCCTTTATGACCTTTGCCGCATGTTTTCCCCCAACCGGAGCCTGGGCCTCTGCCAACTCTTTTTTTGCTATGCTTGGAACCAGGAACATTTTTTAAGTTTGATAAAATCTTTTCCATTATTTCAACCCTCTGATTTTTAATATTTCATCTTTACTTTTGAGCTGTTTAAGTCCGTCAATTGTTGCTTTTAAGGAATTATGTGAATTTCTCGAACCGAGACACTTTGTCAGAATATTTTTTATTCCGCAAACCTCAAGCACAGCTTTAACTGCACCTCCGGCAATGGTTCCGGTACCTTCGCTCGCAGGCTTGAGAAAAACTTTTCCAGCGCCGTATTTACCTACCACCTGAAACGGAATGGTATTATTTTCAATGGGAACTTTAATTAAATTTTTTCTTGCCTTTTCTATCCCCTTTTTAATGGCTTCGGGAACTTCTTTTGCCTTACCCAATCCGTATCCAACAGAGCCGTTATTATCTCCTACCACAACAAGAGCACTAAAAGAAAATCGTCTACCGCCTTTTACCACTTTGGTTACTCTTCTTATTTCAACTATTTTTTCCTGCAAGTTTGAAGAATCTTCATTTTTTACATTTCTCAAAACTTTCCTCCTTTAGAATTTTAATCCTGCTTCCCTTGCACTGTCAGCAAGAGCTTTAACACGTCCGTGATATAAATATCCATTTCTGTCAAAAACAACTTTTTCTATATTCTTCTGGAGTAATCTTTCTCCCACTAATTTCCCCACTACCTTTGAAGCTTCAATATCCTTTGTTGATTTCAGCTCCTTTTTAATATCAGGTTCAAGTGACGACGCAGAAGTAATAGTAGTCCCGTTAACATCGTCAACAGCTTGAACATATATGTATCTATTTGATTTAAAAACCACTAATCTGGGTCTTTCGGAAGATCCTTTTGTTTTCTTTTTGGACCTGTATCTTCTTCTTTCGTATCTTTTTTTAAGGTAATCCTTTTTAATCATCATTCACCTCTATTTAGCTGTTTTACCTGCTTTTCTAATAATTTTTTCATCAACATATTTAACACCTTTACCTTTATAAGGCTCAGGTTTCCTGAATGATCTTATTTTGGCGGCAACACTTCCCACCAATTCTTTGTCAAAACTACTAACTGTAATAATATTTCTCTCCACTTTAATTGTAACATTTTCAGGAATATTGTAATTTATGGGATGAGAATATCCAAGAGATAAATTTAAAACATTCCCTGAAACATCTGCTTTGTATCCCACACCTTCTATTTGGAGCTGTTTTGTAAATCCTTTTGAAACTCCTACAACCATATTGTTAATAACTGCACGTGCTGTCCCGAACATTGAACGTGCAAACTTAGACTGTGATTTCATTTTAACTTTTATTTCATTCCCTTCCTGCACAATTTCAACAACAGGTGGAAAAGTCTTTTCAAGCTCTCCCAACGGTCCCTTAACTTTGATATTTGTCCCGTTTATTTCAACCTTAACTTTATCCGGAATAACAACCGGTAATTTTCCTATCCTTGACATTCTATTCTCCTTTATTACCAGATTTCACAGAGAATTTCACCGCCGACATTCTCTCTTTTTGCCTCTTTATCTGTAAGTATACCTTTGGGTGTTGTAAGAATTCTCAAACCGAGTCCGTTTTTATATGGTTTTATAAGTTTAGCTGCGGTATATCTCCTTAGTCCCGGTCTGCTTACCCTTTTTATCTCTTTTATTACTGGCTCTTTGCTAAAATCGTATTTCAAATAGATTCTTATATATTTTTTCCCATCAGTGGAGATTTTAAAATTTTTAATAAATCCGTTCTCTTTTAATATTTTAATAATACCTTCCACAACTTTAGAATACAAAACATCTACAAATTCTTTTTTAACCATTTGGGCGTTTCTTATTCTTGTTAAAGTATCGGCTATTGTATCGTTTACCATTTTATTCTCCTTACCAACTTGCTTTTGTTATTCCGGGTATTTCACCGTTTAAAGCCAATTTTCTCAAACATAATCTGCACATATTGAAATCTCTGAAAAATCCCCGGGGTCTACCGCATAAAGGACATCTATTGTATTCTCTCACTTTGAACTTTTTCGGCTTCAAATGTCTGTTAATTAATGATTTTTTTGCCAACTTATCCTCCTGTTTATTTTCTAAATGGCATTCCCATGTATTCTAATAATTTTTTTGCCTCTTCGTCTGTTTTTGCTGTTGTAACAATATTAACGCCTATCCCTTTTACTTTTTCAACTTTATCGTAATCAAGTTCGGGAAATATCAGATGCTCTCTAATTCCAAGAGAATAATTTCCTCTGCCGTCAAAAGCTTTTGGTGAAACTCCTCTGAAGTCTTTTACCCTCGGCAATGCGATATTAACTAATTTATCTAAAAAATCATACATTTTTACACGCCTTAACGTCACCATGCATCCAATGGGCATACCTTCTCTTAACTTAAAAGTTGCAACTGACTTTTTAGCCCTCCTGATAATTGCCTTTTGTCCTGCAATCAAAGTCAGCTCTTCAGTTGCAGCATCCAATATTTTTATATTTTGTGTGGCTTCTCCTACACCCATATTAAGCACTATCTTTTCTATTTTTGGAACTTCCATAACATTTTTATAATTAAATTCTTTAATAAGCTTGGGTGTAATTTCTTTTTTATAAAGGTCTAATAATCTATGCATTATATATGTTCCCCCTTTTAACTCTTATCAAATTCGTATCCGCATTTAACACAGATTCTGATTTTTTTGTTCATTTCCTCATCTGTTTTCACCTTTGTTCTAACACCTTTACCGCAAGATTCACAAAAAATTAACACATTGGATACATGAATAGGAGCTTCTTTTTTTATAATTCCACCTTCTGGATTGGCATAATTAGGCTTCTGATGCTTTTTAATTACATTTACTCCCTCAACAATAACCCTGTTTTTCTTTGGGATAGATCTTAAAATTTTCCCTTTTTTATTTTTGTCCTTACCTGCTAACACCACTACCAAATCATCTTTCTTAACATGCATTTGAGACTCCTTATAATACTTCAGGTGCAAGAGATATTATTTTCATAAAATTTTTAAGCCTTAATTCTCTTGCAACTGGTCCGAATATTCTTGTGCCAATGGGCTCCATTTGATTGTTCAGTAATACAGCTGCATTTTCGTCAAATCTTATATACGTCCCGTTTGGTCTTCTTATCTCTTTTCTTGTTCTTACAATAACGGCTCTGAACACGTCACCTTTTTTAACCTTTGAGTTAGGCATTGCATCTTTAACCGATACCACTATTATATCGCCTATTGATGCGTATCTTTTTCTGCTTCCTCCTATAACCTTAATACACATCATTCTTTTGGCACCGCTGTTATCTGCCGAATTTAATATTGATTGTGTTTGAATCATAACGATTACTCCATAATTAAATTAATTTTCTCTCTAAAATTTTTACAAGTTCCCATCTTTTTCTTCTGCTTAAAGGCCTTGATTCGGAAATTAAAACCTTATCTCCAATACTACATTCATTATTTTCATCATGTGCCATAAATTTCTTATGCTTACTTATTCTTTTACCGTATAGAGGATGTTTTGTAACTCTTTCAACTTTAACCACTATTGTCTTATCCATTTTATTGCTTGTAACTATTCCAATTAACTGCTTTCCTTTTGATTTGGCTCCGGTTTTAGTCATCTTTATTTACCCTCATTTGTTTTTTCCGTTAATATTGTTAAAATTCTTGCTATATTCCTTCTTGCAACCTTAATTTGAGATGTTTTTTCAAGTTCTCCCATAGCTTGCTGAAATCTTATATTAAAATACTCTTTTTTCGCTTCCATTAATTTTTCGTGTAATTCCTGTTGGTTTAATTCTCTCAATTCTGATGCTTTCATAATTAATCCTCACTGCTGACTATTTTGGTTTTCACTGGCAGTTTATGCGATGCAAGCCTTAAAGCTTCCAAAGCAACTTCTTTGGGAACACCTGCTATCTCATACATTATTGTCCCTCTCTGAACTATGGCAACCCACTCTTCCGGCGCTCCTTTACCTTTACCCATTCTGGTTTCCAAAGGCTTTTTGGTAAGAGGTTTATGCGGAAAAATTCTTATCCACACTTTACCGCCCCTTTTTGCATGTCTTGTCATTGCAACCCTTGCAGCCTCAATCTGCCTGTTATTAATTTTACCTGGTTCAAGAGATTGCAAACCGTATTCTCCAAAGGAAATTTCATTGCCTTTTGTGGCAACTCCTTTTATTCTTCCCTTTTGTTGTTTTCTGTATTTTGTCTTCTTAGGCAATAACATTATATAAGCTCCCTATATCTTTATATTTGTTTCTCCTCTTTGTATTTTCTCACCGTGGAAAATCCAAACTTTTACGCCTATGATACCGTATGTTGTTTTAGCTTCTGTAAATCCGTAATCTATATCAGCTCTTAACGTATGCAATGGCACTCTTCCTTCTCTATACCATTCGGTTCTTGCCATTTCGGCACCTGCAAGTCTTCCTGCACAATTTATCTTAATACCTTCCACTCCGTATTTCATTGAATTTGCAACACTTCTTTTCATTGCTCTTCTGAAAGCAACCCTTCTTTCAAGTTGAAATGCAACGTTTTCAGCAACCAATTGAGCGTTTGTTTCTGGAGTTTTTACTTCATTAATGTCTATAAGAGGATCCAAACCGAATTTCTTTTTAAGCTTTGCTTTGGTTTTTTCTATTTCAGAGCCTTTTTTTCCTATTATAAGTCCGGGACGAGCTGTGAAAATGCTAATTTTTATTTTGTTGGCAGCTCTTTCAATTGTTATTTTGGCAATTCCGGCATTGTAAAGCTCTTTTTTCAGGAATTTTTTAATTTGCAAATCTTCGTGAAGATTTTTTTGAAAGTTTTTTTCGCTAAACCACTTTGAATCCCATTCTTTTAAAATTTTTAATCTAAGTCCTATCGGATTAACTTTTTGACCCAATATATCCCCCCTTAAATTTCTTTTAAAACAACTGTTATATGACTTGTTCTTTTTCTGATTTGTGTAGCTCTACCCATAGCTCTCGGTCTGTATCGTTTCAAAGTGGGACCTTCGTCAACAAAAATTTTATCAATTGATAAATTGTCAATATCTATCTGTCCCGTTTCCATTGCATTGGCAACAGCTGAATCAATAAGTTTTTTAACAGGCTTACAAGCAGCACGTTTACCGAGATTTAAAAGATTTATTGCCTCGGAAACATTTTTTCCTCTAACTTGATCTGCAACGTATCTTACCTTCCTCGGTGACATTCTCAAATATCTTAATTTAGCTTTTACTTCCATATCAAGCTCCTATTTTTTCTTTTTACCCTTTTTATCGGCTCCGTGTCCGTAGTATGTTCGAGTTGGCGCAAATTCTCCCAATTTATGTCCCACCATCTCTTCGGTGATAAAAACAGGGATAAATTTCCTGCCGTTGTGAACGCCAAAGGTGTAACCAACCATTTCAGGAAGAATAGTAGACCTTCTCGAATATGTATTAATAATCTTTTTTCCTCTTTCGTATTTCTCTATCTTTTCAATAACGTGATAGTCAACAAACGGACCCTTTTTTAAAGACCTTGGCATTTTTACGATCTCCTCTTAATGATATATTTATCTGTAACTTTATTTTTTCTGGTTTTAAGTCCCTTGGTAATCCAGCCCCATGGAGAACATGGATGCCTTCCTCCGGAAGACCTTCCTTCACCGCCTCCAAGTGGGTGGTCAACAGGGTTCATTGCAACACCTCTCACTCTCGGTCTTTTCCCCAGCCATCTTGACCTTCCTGCTTTACCTATGGAAACATTTTCATAATCAAGATTTCCAACTTGACCAATTGTAGCCATACATTTTAAATTTACACGTCTAATCTCACCGGAAGGTAATTTTAAAATCGCATATTTTCCCTCTTTACCTGAAAGCTGACAAAAACTACCTGCGCTTCTTGCAAGCTGTCCGCCTCTTTCAGGCATAAGTTCTATATTGTGAACAATTGTTCCCACAGGGATATTTGCAAGAGGCAAAGCATTTCCAATTTTTATATCAGATTCAGGACCTGACTGAACAACATCTCCCACTTTAAGATTAAGTGGTGCTATAATATATCTTTTTTCACCGTCTGCATAATGAAGAAGTGCAATATTCGCAGATCTGTTAGGATCATATTCAATTGCTGCAACCTTTGCAGGAATGTTAAACTTGTTTCTTTTAAAATCTATAATCCTGTATTTTTTCTTATATCCGCCGCCTCTATGTCTAACGGTAATTCTTCCGAGATTGTTTCTTCCTGATTTTTTGTTTAATGTAACAACTAAACTTTTTTCAGGTGTTTCTTTGGTAATCTCTTCTTTGGTAAGAACCGTTTTGAATCTTACACCTGCCGAAGTTGGTTTAAAAGTTTTAACTCCCATAATATCCCCTTATTCTACAAAATTAATTTTCTTACTATCAGCAGTCAATGTAACATACGCTTTTTTAAAACCAGGTCGTTCACCCATATATCTTCCGTATCTTTTTTTCTTGGGCTTCATGTTTATAATTCTGACACTCTTTACCTTAACATCATCAAAAATAGTTTCAACAGCCTTTTTAATCTCACATTTATTTGCTTTAACATCAACTATGAATCCTATTTTATTTTCGTCTGCTTCGTGCATAAAATTTAATTTTTCTGTAATTAAAGGATATTTAATAATATCATAAACGGTTTTCATAAAAGCCTCCTAATTGCCACTGAGCCGTTTTTCTAATTTTTCCACACTCTCTTTTGAAATTAAAAGATACTCGTGTTTGAGCAAGTCAAAAACATTTATTCCCACATCTTCAAGATACTTTGCATTAGGCAGATTTCTCGAAGAAAGTTTCAAATTATTATTATCAGCATCCATAAGGACTGCACTTTCTACATTAAACTTGCTCAACAATCCAGCAATATTTTTAGTTTTAATTTCTGAAATATCGAATTTATCTATTACAATAATTAGATTTTTGTTAAATTTATAATTAAGTGCTGATTTAATTGCTTTTGCTTTTACTTTTTTATTAAGCTTAAAAGTGTATTCTCTTTTTCGCGGACCAAATACCGTTCCACCGCCTCTCCAAAGAGGTGAAGTGTTGGTTCCTGCTCTTGCCCTGCCTGTCCCTTTCTGCTTCCAAGGCTTTTTACCGCCGCCTCTCACTTCGCTACGTGTCTTTGTATGTGCATTTCCGCTTCTCTTTTTTGTCAACTGATATTCAACATAAGCTTTCATCAAATGCATCTTCACTTCACCGTTGAATACATTTTCGTCAAGCTCCAATTGACCCACCACTTCTTTATTTAAGTTAAAAATATCTACTGTTGGCATATTATCATCTCCGATTTCTTAAAAAAACTGTTTTTTTAGATAAACAATAGCGTTTTTGTGTCCCGGGACAGCACCTTTTATTAAAATGATATTTTCCTCAGGTCTTACATCTATAATTTGAAGGTTTTTAACGGTAACTTTAGAATTACCAAATTGTCCGGGCATCTTTTTATTTTTAAGAACCTTTCCAGGATATGCTGACATACCTATTGCTCCGGGATTTCTGTGAACAGTTGAACCGTGAGAGGCTCTACCCCCTCCGAATCTGTATCTTTTTACAACTCCTGAGAAGCCTTTTCCCTTTGAAGTCCCGCTAATATGCACAAAATCACCAGCTTTAAAAAGATCGCCCACATTTATTTCCTGTCCCTGTTCAATCTCTTCAACATTTTTTACTTTGAATTCTTTCAAATGTTTAAAAACGCCTTTGCCCGCTTTTTTAAAATGACCTGTTAACGGCTTGTTCACCCTCTGCATTTTTTGCTCTTGAAATGCTATTTGAACAGCGTCATATCCGTCCGTTTCCTTGCTCTTTTTTTGAATAACATAGCAAGGACCCGCTTCTATAACGGTAACAGGTATAACATTGCCTTCCTCATTGAAAAATTCCATCATTCCTAATTTTTTTCCTATTATTCCCTGTAATTCCATTTTTTATACCTTCTGTTTTATTTTTAAAGTTTAATTTCTACGTCAACACCTGCGGGTATATCCAATTTCATCAGTTCATCCACTGTTTGTTTTGAAGGGTCAAGAATCTCAATTACCCTTTTATGAGTTCTCACCTCAAACTGTTCTCTCGAATCTTTATATTTGTGAGGAGCTCTTATCACAGTATATCTTTTAATCCTTGTAGGAAGAGGAATTGGTCCCGCAACTTTTGCTCCTGTTTTCTTAGCTGTTCCTACGATATTTTTAACAGACTCGTCGAGAAGTCTATGGTCGTAAGCTTTCATTCTGATTCTTATTTTTTGCATTTCCATGAAAAAACTCCAATTTTTTATTTAAATTATTCTATAATTTCAGTAACAACACCAGCACCAACTGTCCTTCCGCCTTCTCTTACCGCAAATCTCAATTCTTTTTCCATGGCTATCGGAGTTATCAATTCGCCTTCCATTTGTATATTATCTCCAGGCATTAC
>CAZLFW010000107.1:0-10078 GCA_964559045.1 uncultured bacterium | reverse complement strand
TTAACATTAGAATTTTTAATGATATTGTTGTTAACTCAGGTATATACAATTTTTTTATCGACCGAAACGGACAAAGAGTAGATGTTGGAGCAAGATTTACTTTTGTTTATAAAAAGTTCAACAATCAATGGCTAATTGTTGAACATCATTCATCTTTTTTACCTGAATAATCTACTGTGCATATATCCCGAATTGTTTTTTCCATGCGGTCATTCCGCCTATTACACTGTATACGTTTTTATAACCTTTTGATTTTAGAATCGAGCCCGCTATGTTTGACCTGTAACCTGAAGCACATATTACACTTATATGTTCTTTAAAATCTATATTAAAATCTTCTTCAAAAAATTTTTCCAAAGGCAAATGAATTGAATTTTCAATATAACCTGCTTCACGCTCCTCTGAGTTTCTCACATCTAAAACAATATGATTATGATATTTTTCCATTACGTGCTTTAAAGAGTGAATTGAAATCTGAGGAAGAAAACCGGTATTTTCACCGTTTAAAATCCATGAATTCAAACCTATTACATACCCTACAATATTGTCGTATCCAACTCGTCTGAAGTTTGTAACAGCTTGTTCCATATCACCGATATTGTTCCCAAGAAGCAAAATTTTATTTTCCGGCGCAACTACGGTTCCAATCCATGTTACCGAATTCAGTGCCAGTCCGATATTGATACTTCCGCTAATATGAGCTGCTCCGAAACTCACTGCATCTCTCAAATCAATTATTATTCCGTTTTCATTTATGAAATCTTTTATTTCCGACACTGTGAAATGTTTTAATTTCGGAAGATTGTTTACAAAAGCGGCTCCCTTTTTATTTGACATTATTATATATGAAAAATTTTTCGGTGTGTGTGGAAATTTTTCTGATATTTTTCTTTTGAAAGCGTTAAATGATAGATTTAAAATTTTGTTTGACGCTTTTTCATAGCCTATTGTGGACATTGGTTTGGAGCTTAATCCTGCCCCGCATAAAGAGCCTTCTCCGTGTGCGGGATACACTTCCACATAATCGGGTAGTTTTAAAATTTTGTCGTAAAGGCTTTTGTATAAATTTTCAATTTGCTCATCAAGGAGTTCTTTTCCCGCAAGGTCGGGTCTTCCAATGCCACCAACAAAAAGCAAATCACCTGTTAAAACCATTAACGGTTTATCTCCCCTTGCAAGGTCTTTAATTAAAACGGAAAGAGAATGTGGAGTATGCCCGGGTGTTTCAATAATTTCCAAAAGAGCATTTCCGAATTTTAAAACATCTCCTTCCTTTAAAACCGAATGCTGAAATTCTATTTCAGGGTCATTTCCCGTATATATAACAGCACCTGTCCTTTTTGACAATTCAAGAGCACCTGAAACATGGTCAGCATGAACGTGAGTATCTATAATAGCGGTTATTTTCAAACCGTTTTTTTCAGCAGTTATAAGATAATCCTCGTAATCTCTCTTAGGGTCGATAACAACTGCCGTGCCTTCGGCAGGACATCCCACAAGATAAGACAAACATCCCAATCCTTCAACTTTAAATTGCTGGAAAAACATTTCACCTCCATTTTTTTGAAAAAACAGTCTGACACCAGATAGTTGGAAATATTTTAAATGCCATTTTCAGTGGAAAATCACATAATTAATTTATTATAAAAAGGTTCTTAAAAAAACTATTTTATCTCTGATTTCGGCAGCTTCTTCAAATTCAAGCATTTCAGCGTGTTTTCTCATTGCTTTTTCCAATTTTTTTATCATTTTCGGAATTTTTTTTCTATCTATTTTTTTGAATTCTTCGGTTTCATCGGTGATTTTACTTGCAGGAACAGTAAAAAAATCTGTCATGTAAAGGAGATTTGCATTGTCGGATATTTTTTTCACAATACTTTGGGGGATAATATTGTGTTTTCTGTTAAACTCAAGTTGTTTTTCTCTCCTTCTGTTAGTTTCCGCAACTGTTCTCTCAATTGATTTTGTGATAACATCTGCATATAATATAGCTTTGCCGTTAATATTCCTTGCAGCTCTTCCAACCGTTTG
The DNA here is from genome assembly GCA_964559045.1 of uncultured bacterium. Lineage (GTDB taxonomy): Bacteria > DYJV01 > DYJV01 > DYJV01 > DYJV01 > CAZLFW01. The sequence goes on along the minus strand of CAZLFW010000107.1, from coordinate 8,047 downwards.
AATAAGAGAAGTCTCCGACCTTAGAAAACCTTCTTTATCTGCATCGAGAATTGCAACAAGGGCAACTTCTGGAATATCAAGTCCTTCTCTCAAAAGATTAATCCCCACAAGAACATCATATGTCCCTTTTCTCAACTCTCTTATAATTTCGATTCTGTCAAGAGTGTCTATTTCGGAATGAAGGTAAACAGCTTTGATTTTAAGGTCTTTGAGATAATCGGTTAAACTTTCCGCTGTTCTTTTTGTTAAAGTGGTAACAAGAACTCTGTTCCCTTTTTTTATGGTTTCGTTAATTTCTCCTATTAAGTGATCAACTTGATTTGATGAAGGTTTGATAACTATTTCAGGGTCAGTTAAACCTGTGGGTCTGATAATCTGCTCCGTCACAAACTTTCCAGAATGTGTGTATTCGTAATTTCCGGGAGTAGCTGAAACAAAAATCACCTGATTAATCATTTCCTCAAACTCTTCGAACTTCAAAGGTCTGTTGTCAAGTGCACTTGGCAGCCTGAAACCGTGCTCCACAAGCGTTGTTTTTCTCGCTCTGTCACCACGATACATTCCGTTAATTTGCGGAATGGTAACATGGCTTTCATCTATAACCAAAAGGTAATCTTCAGGAAAATAATTGAGAAGAGTAGGCGGCCTCTCGCCTTGCTTCCTGTTTGTAAGGTATCGCGAGTAGTTCTCTATCCCTTTGCAAAAACCCATTTCTTCCAAAAATTCCAAATCATAGTTTGTTCTTTGCAATAGTCTGTGCGCTTCAAGAATTTTATTGTTCTCTCTGAGATATTTTACTCTGTTGTCCAGTTCTTTTCTAATTTCCTTAATTGCCTTTTGAAGATTTTTTTCAGGAGTTACAAAGTGTGAGCCGGGATACACGGCTATTTTAGACTTTTTTTTAATGATTTTGCCTGTTAATGGTTCAAATTCGCATATATCTTCCACATAATCTCCGAAAAAAACCAGCCTCACAGCTATATCTTCTTCATAAGCGGGAAATATCTCCACCACATCACCCTTAACCCTGAAAGTTCCCCTGTGAAAATCAATGTCGTTTCTTTCATACTGTATTTCAACCAATTTTTTTATAACATCGTCTCTTGAATACTCTTTGTCTTTTTCTATATAAAGCAACATTCCGCTGTAAGCTTCGGGAGAACCGAGCCCGTATATACAGGAGACACTTGCAACTATGATAACGTCATTCCTTTCCAAGAGTGAATAAGTTGCTCTGTGCCGCAGTTTATCAATTGTTTCGTTAATTGAAGTGTCTTTTTCTATATATACGTCTGTTTGCGGAAGATAAGCCTCAGGCTGATAATAATCGTAATAACTGACAAAATATTCCACCGCATTTTCGGGGAAAAAAGTTTTGAATTCTTCGTAAAGCTGTGCAGCCAAAGTTTTGTTGTGGGTAAGTATTAGCGTGGGTTTGTTAACATTATTAATTACATTTGCAATTGTAAAAGTCTTACCTGAGCCTGTAACTCCGAGCAGAGTCTGAAATTTATTTTTTTTAAAAAGCCATTCGGTTAATTTGTTTATTGCTTCGGGTTGGTCTCCTTGAGGTGCAAAAGGCAATTTAAGTTTGAATCTCTCCATGCTTGGAAAATATCCCAAAGAATTTTTTTTGTCAATGCTGGATAAAGGTGAGACTAATATTGATAATTTTCAGGAAGAACCAAAGTAAACAAACCTTTGAAAGGTTTTACGTCACACAATTTTTCAGTTAATAAAAATTCTTTTAATCTTCTTTCCAAATTGTATCTTGAGATTAAAACAAAAAATCTCGGAGTAAACGGATTCTGCTTAATAATGTATAAAAATTTGTTTCTGAACTCTTTTCTTAATTTTCTAAAAACAGTTGAATGAACTTTGTCGTGTTCAATTCCTACGGGATACCTGTTATGAAAAATCAAAGCATCTTTCCCGAGTAAAAACTCTTTTATCTCTTCGAGAGTAAGATATTTTTCGGGAAATGATACTCTGCTTATTGCTTTTACAACGGATATTCTGTAGTCAATTGGAAGTCCGTAATCTGAATCAAGATATACAACTTCACAATCCGATGTTTTCTCAAGAGCTCTGTCAAGCCACACCTGCCTGTAGTTTCTCCCGTCTCCGAATGCACCGATTACGCATCTGTCGAAATATTCAACATTATCCAGTATTTGTAGACTCTCAAGTTTTCCAACGTAAAATTTGTCGCTATTTTTACAAATCAAGTTAAACTGAAACGCAGCATCTTTGTCAATTTTAGAGGCATATTCGTATATCTGAGTATTTTTCTGGCAAACTTTAAATTTAAACGAATATTCCGGCTCTGACTTATCAGGGGTGAGATACCACACCACTGCAATTTTTTTGTCGTTAAACAGATTTTTCAAAAGAATAAATTTTGCAAAATCTGAAAAATCACCTGCATATTTATTTTCCATAATCTTTTTTAAAACAAATTGCCGAGTATATCAACAAAAATTTATTTTATATATACATGATTCTGAATCAAAAAAATTAGAAATCCCAATAATTCATATTTAACCTTCTGTATACATTAGCCTAAAAAAAATTTATAATATAATAAATTTAAATAATTTTTTGTTGAAAATTTAATTTGTTTAATGTATTTTAAAAAAAATTGTCATAAGGGTTTTCATGAAAGACAAATTTTTTCTTATTGTTGCATGTCTTGCTTTTTTTCTTGTTATTCTCGGGCTTGTTTTAAAAAGCAGTTATTTTCTTCTTGTGTTGAACATAATAGGTATTAACACTCTTATTGTAATAGGCATAAATCTTCTCATAGGATATGCAGGACAAATATCTCTCGGTCATGCCGCTTTTTACGGAATAGGTGCATACAGTTCCGCAATTCTTACAACAGCATACGGTTATAATCCTTGGCTGGCAATGTTGCTTGCAGCTTTTGTAACGGGAATAGTGGCTTTTTTAATTGGAAAACCGTCTCTTAAGCTTAAAGGGCATTATCTTGTTATGGCTACTCTCGGTTTTAACATAATAGTAAGCATAATGCTTGTGCAATGGGAAGAATTTACAGGAGGTCCCTCTGGAATTCCAGGGATACCGTATCTCGAAATAGGAAATTTTTCTTTTGATTCTGACAGAAAAATATTTTTTTTAATATGGGGCTTTGTAATATCAGCTTTGATTCTTGCGAGAAATCTCGTTCATTCGAGAGTGGGGAGAGCTTTACGTGCTATTCATACGAGTGAAACAGCAGCATCCTCTCTCGGGGTCGACGCCTCAGGTTACAAGGTAAAAGTTTTTGTTTTAAGTGCTGTTTTTGCAAGTATTGCAGGAAGTATTTATGCTCACTATGTTACATTTATCAGCCCCAAAACATTTGATATTATATTTTCCATTAAAATTATAATTATGTCCATTTTCGGAGGCATATCGACAATTTGGGGAGCCCTTATAGGTAGCGTGACTCTTACAGTTTTAGGTGAATTGCTTACCTATGCCCAAGATTACAGTCCAATTGTATTCGGGCTTATTTTGGTGCTGACTCTTATGTTTATTCCCGAAGGTGTTGTAACTTGGTGCAGAAAAAAATTTTTGATTTTAATCAGAGCAGAATGAAAAAAAAACTTAAAGTAGAAAATATCCAAAAAAGTTTTGGTGGTATTATGGCTGTTTCAGATGTTACACTTGAAGCTAATTCGGGTGAAATTACAGCTATAATAGGTCCCAATGGTGCAGGTAAAACTACTCTCATTAACATTATTTCAGGTATTTATAAGCCTGACAGAGGAAAGATTTTTGTAGACTCAAAGGATATAACAGGTATTCCTCCTTATAAAATAGTAAAATACGGCATTAAAAGAACTTTTCAAAATATACAGACTTTTTCAAATATGACGCTTCTTGAAAATGTAATGGTTGGTTTTCATTATGCCACCAAATACGGTTTTATCAATTGTATGTTACAAATGAATTATCTAAGAAAACAAGAGAGAATGATTGTTGAAAAAAGCCGAAAAATTCTTGAAGAAATGAATCTTACCAAATATGCGGACTATTATCCCACCGAGTTGCCTTATGGTATTCAGAAAAAACTTGAAATTGCAAGAACTCTTGCTGGAGAGCCTGATATAATACTCTTTGACGAGCCTGTTGCAGGGCTTAATATTGCTGAATCTTACGAAATAAGTGAAATTATTTTAAATTTGAAAGATAAAAATAAAACCATACTGTTAATCGAGCATGATATGAATGTGGTTATGGGGATTTCAGACAAAATTATATGCTTGCATTACGGAAAAAAAATAGCTGAAGGAATTCCTTCGGATATACAGAAAAATAAAGATGTTATAAATGCTTATCTCGGAGCAGATACATTAGTGATATGATGCAAAACGATTCTTTCCGAAAATATTCGGTAGAATATTTCGTATTTTAAACTTCGGGCTTGTATAATAACATTCGGAGCATTAGATGTTGAAAATAGACAGTGTATCTACTTTTTACGGCAAAATAGAAGCTTTAAAAGGAATAGATATTTATATAAAAGAAAACGAAACAGTTGCAATAATAGGAAATAACGGTGCCGGTAAAACCACGCTTATCAACACCATAACAGGTATGGTAAAACCTAAAGCGGGTAGTATTTTTTTTCAAGATTTTGATATAACGGGAAAATCACCTGAATTTATTGTAAAAAAAGGTATCATTCAGGTGCCGGAAGGGAGAGAAATTTTCAATGATTTAACTGTCAGAGAGAATCTCGAACTTGGTGCATATACGAGATTTAAGGCTGAAGACAAAGATATTATTGAAAAAGATATGGAGGATATTTTTACACTTTTTCCTTTTTTAAAAAAAAGGCAGAACCAAATTGCAGGGACTTTAAGCGGAGGAGAGCAGCAGATGCTTGCCATAGGAAGAGGGTTAATGTCAAAGCCTCAGCTTATGCTTCTTGACGAGCCTTCTCTCGGATTGGCTCCTCTTATTGTAAAAGAAGTTTTTTCCGTTGTGAAAGAGCTGAAAAAACAGGGAACAACTTTTTTAATAGTTGAGCAGAATGCTGTTTCCGCTCTGCAAAATTCTGACAGAGCTTATATCTTGGAGCTTGGTAAAATAGCTATGGAAGGAGATTCCAACAGCTTATTGAACAATGAAAAAGTTCAGGAATGTTTTCTGGGAAAAAGCGTTAAGAAAGGAGCAAACAATGTCTGAAGAATATAAAATGTTCAGAGAAGCAATTGCCAGATTTGTTGATGAAGAAGTAAAACCTGTTGCGCAAGATTTTGAAAACAGTATGAGTTTTCCGAAAGAGCTTTTTAAAAAAATAGGTAATCTCGGATATTTCGGTATAAGGTATCCGGAAGAAATAGGAGGCAGCAACGGTGATACGGTAATGTTTAATATTTTGTGTGAAGAACTTGCACGTGGATATATGAGTATTGCCGCAATTACAGCCATGCAATGTTTAATGGGAACAGATTTCATTTACAGATACGGCACTCCAGAGCATTATGATAAATATTTAAAACCCGCGATTAAAGGTGAAAAAATAGCCACTTTTGCTCTCACAGAGCCTGATGCGGGGAGTGATTTGGGGAATATTAAAACAATTGCGGAAAGGAAAGATGATAGATATATTATAAACGGAAGCAAAACATGGATTACAAACGCATCAATTGCTGATTTTTTTACAGTATTATGCCTCACCGACAGAAACAAGAAATTAAAAGGAGCAAATTTTTTTCTTGTTCCTAAGGATGCTCCGGGAGTAACCGTTTCCAAAAAATTCAACAAAATGGGGACAAGAGCAGCGGAAAATTCCGAAGTATTTTTTTCTGATGTTGAAATACCCGTTTCCAACAGACTTGGTAACGAAGGTGAAGGTCTTAAAAATCTATTGAAAATTTTATCAAGAATAAGGACAATGACAGCGGCTCTCGGACTCGGATTATTAAGAGCATGTTTTGAAGAGTCCGTTAAATATGCAAAAGAGAGGGTGCAGTTTGGAAAACCAATAGGAAAGTATCAGCTTATCAGAGCCAAAATAGCCAATATGGCTACAAATATAGAGATTTCCAAATCGTATCTCTACAATGTTTCCAAAATGATAGACAGAGGTGAAGAATGTTCCAAAGAAGCTGCAATTGCAAAGTATTTTGTAACTGAGGCAGCTTGCAAGGCAGCTGATGATGCCACCAGAATTTTCGGTAGTTACGGATTTTCTTTTGAATACCCTGTTGCAAGATTTTTTTCAGATACAAGGTTTCTTCTGTTCGGAGGAGGAACTTCGGAGATTTTGCAAAATACAATTGCACGAGAGTGTCTTGACTAATGAACAAGAAAGAAAAAATCTATCTTGATTTGAAAAAAAAGATAGTGGAGTTAAAAATAAAATCTCATGATGTATTAAAAGAGGAAGACCTTGCCTTAAAATACAGAGTGAGCAGAACTCCTGTTCGGGAGGCTTTACAACTACTTGAGCAGGAGGGGTATTTACGCAAAATAAAAAAGGTGGGATTTGTTCCTAAACCTCTTACAAGAAAAGATTTGCAGGAGATTATAGAGATTAGAGCGGTTTTGGAGAGTTATGCGGCGTATCTTGCCACAAAAAATTTTGATGAAAAAGTTATTGAAAAATTGAAAAAAATAAATAAAAAAGCTTTACTTTTTATTAAATCCGAAGATACTGAAAAATTTTTTAAAAATAATTCGGAATTTCATTCTATTTTATACAATGCAAGCAGAAACAGCAGATTGGTTGCAATAATAAATTCGCTCATTGACAGCTTTACGAGATACAGGCTTATGCTTCTTCATATATCGGAAATGCCCGAGCAATCGTATAATGATCATGAAGCTATGATATGTGCAATGCTGAAAAGGGATGAACATAAGGTTCGGGAAATAGTAAAAAAACATATTTTAAACGGCGGAAAAGTTCTGCTTGATTCAATTGAAAAAACGGATTTAGGCATTATTTATTGAAAATTATCTCTGAAAAAATATTGATAAAACTTAAAACAGCATCACTTGTCAGGTAAAAATTTTTATTATGCAGAGGAGGATAATCTTCGGTAACGGCAATTCCCGCTTTAATGTAAACGCCAGGAATTTTTTCGAGGAAGTATGAAAAGTCTTCCGACCCCATCATTTTTTTATAATCTTTCTTTATTGTTATTCCCGATTTTGAAAATATTTTAATTAATTTACTGCATAAGCCATTATCATTTACAAGAGGAAGTGTCCCGTGACTAAAAGATATTTTACCTGTTACTTTATAAAAATCTTCAATTAATTTTAATCCTTTTATCATGTTGTTTTTAATAATGCGTTTTGTTGCTTCGGAAAAAAAACGGAAAGTTCCTTCCAATAAAACATTTTCAGGTAAAATGTTTGCAGCAGTGCCTCCGTTGATTTTGCAAAAAGAAATTACTCCTTCGTCAACGGGATTTTGAAAACGGGAGATTATTTTTTGACAAATATTCATATATTCTGCTGCTGCAATTATAACATCGTTACCTTTATGCGGAAAAGCGGCATGTGTGCTTGAACCTGAAATCTCTATTTTAAACAGAGACGAACCTGCCATTAACTCTCCCTGCTTAATGGCGATTTCACCTACGGAATAATTGGGGTCTCCATGCAGAGCATATATTTCATCAACATTGTGAATAGCTCCCTCTTTTATTAAAAATAAAGCGCCTGTGCCGATTTCTTCCGCAGGTTGGAAAATGTATCTTATATTGTGATTTAGTTTCTCTTTTTGCAGGACAGCCTGTTTTAATGTGTGTAAAAGGGCTGCTGTGTGTCCGTGGTGTCCGCATAGGTGAGCAAAGTTTTTCCCGCTGTTATCAATTGGAAGAGCGTCAATATCGGCTCTCAAAGCAATTGTTTTTTCTTTGCCTGCTTCAATTGTGCCGAAACACCCTGTTTTTAAAACTTTATCAATTGGAATATTATGCTTTTTTAAAAATGAAACAATATATTGTGTGGTTTTAATTTCATTAAAGGAGGGCTCTGCAATTTTTTCAAGCTCTTTTAATGTTTTTTCAATGTCAGT
>CAZLFW010000106.1:0-2597 GCA_964559045.1 uncultured bacterium | reverse complement strand
GTGGATTATATAGATATAAGGGCATTGCTTTGGCAGACAGGTTATTTAACATTTGCGGAAAAGTATAGAGATGAAGTGGGTGGAGTAAGTTACAGGTTGAAAGTCCCTAATATAGAAATTCAATTGTCATTAAACCAGTTTCTTATAGATTATCTAACCAATCAAAGACAGGAAAAAACAAGATACAGGTTAAAGATGCAGGAGTTATTGAAAAATAATGACATAGAAGGCTTTATATGGATGTTAAAAACAATATTTTCCACAATTCCATATACAAATTATGCAAAAAATATAATAGCTGAATATGAAGGGTATTACAGCAGTGTAGTATTTGTGTATCTCATGGGATTAGGATATGATGCAGTAGCAGAGGATGTAACAAACAGAGGCAGAATAGATTTGACATTAAAGACAAGAGATAAGATATTAATAATAGAGTTTAAGGTAGATAAAAAGGAAGAACCGATAAAGCAGATAAGAGAAAGAAAATATTATGAAAAATATTTTAATGAAAATAAGAAGATATATCTAATAGGGATAAATTTTGACAGTAGCGAGAGAAATATATCGGAATACAAATATGAAATAATTAAATCCGAATATCGAAATCCGAAATCCGAAACTAATCCGAAAATTCCAAAATATTAAATTTAAAACAAAATTAGTTCAAGGTTCAACGTTGTCGGTTAAAAGTTGAACCATGAACTGTTTAAGCAAATTAAGAGGAAAATTATATCATATCAAAAAATCTTGATATCTTAGTTGCTTTTTTCAAAAATAGCCTGAAGTAAATTTTCCACCAATTCTTCGGGAGGATTGTCTTGGAGAAGCTCATCACTCCATTCTTTGAAAAATTTTGAGTTTTTCCTTCTGTCTTTTGAGATTATATCTTTGGTAATTCGTTCTTTTTTAATGTTTTTATAATCTTCCACAGTTATAAGCTTGCCTCTTTTAACAGGAGCTTTAGTTATCTTTTTAATAAATTCGAATTTATTTCTTTCACGAGGCTCTACAAAAGTAATTGCCAAGCCTTTTTTGCCGGCTCTACCTGTTCTCCCTATTCTGTGGACGTATTTTTCCGGATTGTCAGGCATGGAATAGTTAATTACATGTGTAAGCTCCATAATGTCAATTCCTCTTGCTGCAACGTCTGTTGCCACAAGTATGCTAACCTGCCTTTTTCTGAATTTGCTTAAAGTGGTTTCTCTTTGAGTTTGTGTAAAATCTCCGTGAAAAGCTTCCGCTTTGAACCCGTTTTTTTGCAGTTTAATTGCAAGGTCGCTTACTTCAACCTTTGTGTGACAAAAAATCAAACCGTAAAAATTTTCATAACAGTTGATTATATTGCAGAGTAAATCAAATTTCTGATTTTGTCTTACAATATAATATTTTTGCTCCGTTAAATTGGTGGTAAGCTTTGCTTTTGTTTTTATATGAACATATTGAGCCATGTAATTTTCAGCAAGTTTTTTAATCCTATATGGCATTGTTGCTGAAAAGAGCAAAATTCTCTTTTTTTCAGGAGTTTCTTTCAGTATTGTTTCAATATCATCAATAAAACCCATATTCAGCATTTCATCAGCTTCATCAAGTATAAAATACTTAATAGTGTCAAGACGCAGAGAACGCCGTCTAATATGGTCGAGAATTCTTCCGGGAGTGCCCACCACAATGGAACATCCTCTTCTCAGTCTGCTTAACTGAGTGTTAATTGACTGACCTCCGTAAATAGGCATTACTGTCAACGGAGAATCTCCTTTTAGAGAATTGATTTCGTTGCACACCTGAATTGCAAGTTCTCTTGTGGGAGTCAGAACAATAGCCTGAACATGCCTGCTTTTTGTATCAAGAGTTTCTATAAGAGGCAATGCAAATGCAGCGGTTTTACCGGTGCCTGTCTGTGCTTGTGAAATAACGTCTTTCTTTTCTCCGATTAAGACCGGAATTGTTAATTCTTGAATTTCTGTTGGCTTTTTAAAACCTTTTTTAATAAGTGTCGATATATTTTTTTCAGATATACCCAACTGTTTAAATCTTTCCATTAAGTTTTCTCTCTTTCTTTTAAAAAATTTTCGCATTTGAACACAATAATGTATTAATGTCAAATTATTTTTCAAATAACCGCATAGCATAAAAAATTATTTGAAAATATAGATATTATGGATTATAAAAATTCAAAGCTTATCGAAGTTTGAGTGGAATGGATTTAGTTTTTTTAATAACAATTAATAACAATAAATTACTAACAACCAACTAAAGACTAATCCCTAAATCTCAAATCCTAAATATCCCTTGAATTTGTATGAAATTTTTGATAAATTATAAATATGAAACCTAAAAAACTTCCCATAGGTGAATCATCTTTTGAAAATTTAATTAAAGAAAGATATATTTATGTTGATAAAACAAAAAAATTATACAATTTAATAACAGGTGGCAAATTTTATTTTCTCTCCCGTCCAAGGCGTTTTGGCAAATCACTCCTTGTATCAGCTCTTGAAAATATATTTCTTGGCAACAAAGAATTATTTAAAGATTTATGGATATACACTTCAGATTATGAATGGAAGAAACATCCTGTTGTTACAATTGATTTT
>CAZLFW010000105.1:0-2614 GCA_964559045.1 uncultured bacterium | reverse complement strand
AATAGAAATACCGTGCAAAGATCTCTAATTGTTTAAAAATCGCTAAATCTTAATATGTTAGTAGCATTAGATTCACATTTAAAAAATTTTGTATACAAGTAATGTTTTTTTTTGTCAAGTTTAATTTTGCTAAAAAAAATTTTAGTTTCGTAATGCTCTTTTGTCGCCTTTTCTGTATGTTAATTTTACTGAATCAAAGTGTTCAAGCAGAGGTATAAGGTATTTTCTGGAAGCATTAGCTATTTTTTTGAAATCTTGTATGGATATTTCGTTATGTTTTTTTAAAAAGTCAATTAAATCTGATTTGAGTTTTTCGTAACATTTTTTCTCAATATACATATCCTGTTTAATTTTTATAATTTTGTTTTCAATTATTAATATGTTTATAAGATTTAAAAGTTCTTTCTCATCAATGTTAAGTGTTTTGGATATTTGATTTAAAAAGGGAGGGGTGAATTTGTGCTTTTCTAACAAGTTAAAAACAAGCTCTTTTTGTGTTTCGGAGTTACTATCAAGAATAATTTGGAAATTTTCAGAAGATATTATGCCGTTGGACAATTTTATTTTTTTGTTTTTTTTCAGTCTCTCCAAAATGGTTTCGAACAGATTAAAGTCAAGTTTTCTGTATATTTTTAGCCTTAGTTCCTCAAGAGGGATGCCCTGCTGTGTGGGGTTTTTTTTATGAAAATCATTAATAAGCTTTTCAGTTTTGATTACAAGAGCATAAAGATTTTCTTCTGTTATAAAAAGAAAATTTCTTTTATCAAATATAATAAAATTCAAATTTATTATTTTTTCTTTTAAAACATGAGATTTGATATTTAATTTATTTGAAAGAAAATCAACGGATAATCCGTATTTACCGTAAAACTCGCATAAAGTGTTTATTTTATCTTCAATGTTGTTTTGCATTAATCCTTTTAAATAAGATAAGTTTTCGTCATTAAATCTTCTTTTTTTTTCAGGTGAGCCGTCAAGAACTATTCTTCCGCCTAATGTCCTTTTATCGTCAAAGCTTCTTATAATGAACTTCTCTCTGTGGATATTGAATGTTTCTCTGTCAAATACAAACTGCACAAAAGCATTTTCTCCTGGATTAAGCTCTTTTTTATCCAATATTATCACTTTGGCAGGAACAGATACGGTTCCAGAGTAGAATTTAACCTGAACTCTGTTTTTTAATGTTTTTTTAGCTGAAAACAGATAGCTTAGATATCCGTCACACAGATTGCTTGCTTCGAAAATATCAGGTTCAGTTAATATGTTTCCTCTTTTTATGTCTTCTTTGGAAATACCTTGGATGTTAATTGCTGTCCTGTGTCCTGATTCAACTTTATTTACCGATTCTCCGTGAACTTGAATATTCCTGATTTTTCCTTTAAGCTTTTGAGGGAGCACCATAATATCACTACTAACTGAAATTTCTCCTGAAACTGTGGTGCCTGTAACAACTGTGCCAAAGCCCTTTTTGGTAAAAACTCTGTCAATAGGGAGAATAAAGTATGAGTTGTCTGTTTTTTTTTCAAAAAGCTCTGGAAGATTTAAAATAAAATTTTTTAGTTCCTGTATTCCTTCTCCTGTTTTTGAAGATACAAAGAAAACAGGTGAGTTTTCAAGAAATGTTTTTTTCTTAAAATCGCCAATATCTTCTTTTACCAATTCTATCATATCTAAATCAACAGTGTCTGTCTTTGTTACAACTACGAATCCGTGATTTATACCTAATAAAGAACATATTTCAATATGTTCAACCGTTTGCGGCATAACTCCCTCGTCAGCGGCGACAATGAGCATAACCGAATCGATACCTGTTACTCCTGCTACCATATTTTTAATAAATTTTTCATGTCCCGGAACATCAACAATGCCTATTAATTCGCTGTTGGAATTTTTCAAAAAAGCATAGCCAAGTTCTATTGTTATACCACGGAGCTTTTCCTCTTTCAGCCTGTCTGTTTCTATTCCGGTAAGTGCTTTTATTAGAGAAGTTTTACCGTGGTCAATGTGTCCCGCTGTCCCTAATACTATATCAGACATTCTCTCCTCTGTGATTATAAATTATCCAAACTATCCGCAAACAGTTTTAAAGAAAAACCGTAAAGTTCGGTAAAAATATGATAACCGGTCAATTCTAAAAAATTTTTTGCTTTTTCGTGGTATCAGCACTGAGTCAAATTGCTTAATTCAATATAAAGCAGGTTATACCTTATAATTGACAATTATGTTATTTACATTTTTCTAAAAAAGATGTAAAGCATTTTATTCATAAATAAACGAGGAGTGTAAGATTGAAGGGTAAAATACTTGTAGTTGACGATGATCAAATGATTCTTGATGTTGTAAAGGAAGCTTTTGAGAATCTTGATTTTCAAGTTGTTACAACCTGTGATCCCGAAAAAGCAAAGGAAATTTTCCATAACGAACATTTTGACGTTATTCTAAGCGATTTGAATATGGGTAATATTACGGGAATAGAATTGGCTAAATATTTTTTTGGAAAATATCAGAAAGTTCCTCCTATTGTCCTTATGACAGGATACGGCAGTATTGAAACAGTTGTGGAAGCAATGAAACTTGGTGTAAAAGATTACCTTTTAAAACCTTTTAAAATAAA
>CAZLFW010000104.1:0-3579 GCA_964559045.1 uncultured bacterium | reverse complement strand
TAAAGAGGCTATTTTAAAGCAAAACGGAATAATTGCCCGCAGAAATATTTTTCAGAGATTAAAAGAGAGAGGGATACGCATATTCGAGCTTGCCAAAATATGTTCAAAGCATAATAAAAAAACATTAAAATATAACATGGCACATTTACAGAGCTTGCTTATGAGAGAAGATATTGCAAATTACCTTAAAGCTTGCTTTGTTCTTTCAGATGCTTACGAATACCGTCTTATAGACAATTATGATTTTGTTAAGACTTCTCTCGGGGGAAAGGACTTTTCCGAAACTAATTATCCTCCTGTTTTAGACAGATGCTTAGACAACCTTTTAACGGGAGTTGTAAATGGTAATTAAATCGTTGATTCTCGGTGTGATATTCACTCTTGGCATTTTTGCCGTAAAATCGGGAATAGGACTGTTTTATGCCTTAAAATCTGGAGGAGATAGAAAGAAGACGGCAGTAGTTTGTTTTTTAAGTTATTCGGCGGTTTTTACAATCTCATATTTTATTATTGTTAAAATCAATCTTCTTAATTATTTTCAATTTTTCCAAAGTTTTCTGAAATCTGCAATGTGGAGCCACATTCTTCTTGCTACGGGAATGATTTGGTGGGGACTTAACGTTTTACTTAATAAGGCTGAAAATACAAAAGCTTATCTTATGCTTGTATTGCCGTGTCCTTTCTGTTCACTTTCCATTTTTCTCGCACTCTCTTTTTTCGTGGAATACACCGGCAGGTATTCGTTTTATCCTATGTTAATCTTATTTTTTGCTTTTACACTTATGCAGATTATAACATTGGTTTTGCTTAAATTGTTCAAAGTAAAAAATATTCGAGATTTTCTCGGATTCACTCTTATTTTTACAGGAATTTATTTTATAATTACTTTTTGCACCGCTCCTGTTTTCAGTGATATTGGCAGAATTTACAGATTATCGGCATATTCGTCGGATTTACACTTTTTGATTGCAAAAAAATATTTGTATTCATATCTTTGTTTTACAATTTTAATTTTTTCAGGATTTATATTCAGGCAATTACACAAAAGAAAGGTTAATGTAAAATGAATTTAAGTGCTTTGCTTCAATCAGTTATCTATATTGTTTCTTCGTCTTTGTTGATACCCGTTATGTTTTTGCTGGTTTTTCTTCTCGGTTGGCTCCTTTTTTATACCGGTATCTTGTTTTCCGAATGGATAGAGAGGAGAAAGCTAAAAAAAATAGTTAATATTAATGAACTTTTGAGCAGTGTAAGAGATGAAAAACATGTTCCGAAAACTTTTTTCGATTATTTCACCGTAAATGTTCAGAGTTATTTTAAAAAATTAAACTCACTTGTAATGTCAAAAGATGAACTTCTAACTTTAAAAGTTGAAAATCTGCTTCAGGAAAAAGAGCTGAAAATGATGAAGGAGTTGGATAGAATCAAAATGGTTATAAGAATAGGTCCCAGCCTCGGACTTATGGGGACTCTTATTCCCATGGGAACGGGGCTTGCCTCTTTAAGTCAAGGAGACATTAACAAGCTTTCCTCAAGTCTTATCATAGCGTTTACAACAACTGTGGTTGGGCTGGGGCTCGGAGCTCTTTCTTTTTTTTATGCTACGATTAAAGAAAGATGGATAGAGGAGGACATAAAAAATATTGAAGTTTTTACAGAGGCTTTGCTAAAATGAAACAAAACGAGCTTAAATTTTTAAAGAGAAGACGGTTTTTTAATAAAAAAGGGAATGACGATCCTTTAAGCGGAGTGGCAAATCTTTTTGATATAGGTCTTGTTTTTGTTGTAAGTTTGTTACTTGCTCTTATGAGTGTTTACCATATTCAAGATTTTTTCAACGATAAATCAGAGATAACCATTATGAAAAAGAGCGCGCAGGGAAAGCTTGAGATTATAATGAAAAAAGGAAAAGAGATAAAAGCTTACAAGGTTAGCAAAAAGATTGGCGAAGGAGAGGGTGAAAAACTTGGCACAGCTTACAGACTTAAAAACGGAAAAATTATATATATACCTGAAAAGTAACAAAAAAAAAGCAAATATTTTTTTTATAATATTGGCAACAGCTGTTTTGTTCTGGAGTTGTTCCGTTAATTTTCTTTTTGCAGAGAATAAGGACGGAAAAACTCTTTTTTTAATAGGAGAGCCTTATAGCGGTGTTTTGTCAAAAGCGTTGAAAAAACTGTCAAAAGATTTTCCTAAAAAAAATATTATTGGGACCATTCAGTTTTGCGTAAGAAAAAATTTCGGAGAGATAAAACCCGAAATCTTGTTGAAATATCGTGTTATACTTGTTGATACGATGTATCCTTCTGTTAGAGATGTTTTAAACAAAATTCCTTTTAGAAACAAAAGAATCTATTCGCTACGTTCCCGGGGAGGAGGTTATTCGGCAGAACTTGAAGATAAACTGTTATTAGATAATAACATTTTGAGATATTTTGCTTTTCCCGAAGTTGTAAACTGTGAAAGTTTGATAAAATATATTCTGAATAAAGAATACGGTGAAAATTTTGAAATCAAACCGCCGAGGATACTTGAAAAAGTTTTTTCCGCGCATCCTGACACCAGCAAATTTTTTACAAAATACAACGATTATTTAACGTGGTATAAAAAAAGCGGACACTATAAAAAAGACGGATTCTGGGTTGGAATAAATTATTATCGTCCCATGGTCAATGATGATTTCATTTCCGAACTTGTTAAGAAGATTGAAAAGTCAGGAATAAACGTTATAGTGTTATACAGTTTTCCTGATTATCTTTCGATTAAAAAATTTTTACTTCCTCACAAAGTTGACATGCTTCTCGGTATATCGTTTAAATTTTCAGCTTCTCTTGATAAAAAAGGAAAAACAAGTATTGCAAAACTTAATGTGCCTGTTTATAACGGCATTTCTCTTTTTCAAACATCTGAATCTGCATGGGCTGTCTCCGGAACAGGTTTAACTCCGTTTGAAGTTTCTTTTCAAGTTTCTTTGCCTGAGCTTGCAGGAATAATAGAGCCCACAGTGATAGCATCCAAAGAAAGGATATTTGATTCTTCCGTTCAGAAGGATATTTTTGTTACAAAGCCGATAGAATATCAAATTGATATGCTGATAAAAAGAATGAAAGCAATGAGAAAATTGCAGGTTATTCCCGAGAAAGACAAGAAAATAGCAATTATCTATTACAACCATCATCCGGGAAAGCAAAACATAGGAGCAAGTTATTTGAATGTAATGCGCTCACTTTCCAATATTTTAAGCACTTTAAGACGTGTTGGTTATAAGATTCCCAAAAAAATAAATCTTGATTACGACACATTAAAATCAGCCATGCTTCTTTCGGGAAGAAATGTGGGGAATTATGCTCCGGGAGAAATGGAAAAGCTTGTAAATTCGGGTAAAGTTGTTCTTTTGCCCATTAAAGAATATAAAAAATGGATAAAGAATGCTCCTGAAAATTTCATAAATCCCGTTTACAAAAAATGGGGTAAACCCAAGGATAGTAAAATAATGGTATATAAAAATAATTTTGTTATTCCAATGGTTAAAATCAGCGACAACATTGTAATTCTTCCGCAGCCCTCACGTGGTTG
>CAZLFW010000103.1:0-3948 GCA_964559045.1 uncultured bacterium | reverse complement strand
AAATTAAAAAAAATAAAAGGAGATAACGTATTATATTTAGGTTTTTTAGACAAAGCCGCTAAAATAGATTATATAAAAAACTCTCATTTTTTAATAATGCCGTCAAGATTTGAAGGACAGGGGATAGTAGCTTTGGAAGCTGCTGCTCTGGGAAAAGCAATAATTGTTTCTGATATTCCAGAGTTAGAATATGTAGTGGATAATGGTTTTGGAATTGCTTTTAAATCAGGAGATGCAAAAGACTTAAATAAAAAAATTAAATATTTATGGAATAATAGCAGAGTTTTATTGGATATGGGAAAAAATGCAAGAAAATTTGCAAAAAACTATACATGGGAAAAAATGGCAGACAAATATGAACAGTATTTATTAGAAAGTTATAAAAAATTTTATAATTAGATTTACAAATTTGCAGATTCAAACTTGATCTTGTATGTAATAGAGAATTTTTCATTGAAAAGTAGAAAGTATATTACACTTAATTATAACAGAGAAAAAATTTGTTTAAAAATCTTTCGTATGTTTCCCTTTCGTTTTTATACGTAAATATTCTCGGGTATATTTTTCATTTTTACGTAAGCAGAAAGCTTGCTCCCGAAGGATACGGCGAGTTTATGGTGCTTTACTCTCTCATGTTAACAGTTGGGAATATAAGCAATATTTTCAGCATTATTTCTGTAAAGACAATTGTTGAAAACATTGAAAACAAATATGAAACTTTAAGATTTTTAAGACTTTTCTCCCTTTCAGCAGGATGTGTGCTGGTTTTTTTAGGTGTTTTGCTATCACCTTTCATTAAAACTTTTCTGAAAATATCGTATCTCCCTTATATATGGGTTGTTGTAACAACATGGCTTTTTATGTTTTCCATTGCAGTGGAAAGAGGATATTTACAGGCAAACGACAGATTCGGAATTACAGCTTTTTCTTCGGCATTTGAACTTACCGTGCGTCTGGTAATTACCGTGATTTTAATGTATCTCGGTTTTTATATATGGGGTGCAATTTTCCCTTCTTTATTTGCTTTTATTTCCGTTTTGATATTTCTTTTAGCTGTTAATCAAAATTTTTTCGGAAAAATAAAGAAAATTAATATGAAAAAAATTTTAACTGTTGCTGCATATTCTTCTCCTTCGGGATTTTTCGTGTATATGGACGATATTTTTATAAAAAGAATTTTTCCACCTGACATTGCAGGATATTATGCTTCCGCTTCAATATTGGGAAAAGCTTTGATTTGGTTCAGCATAACCCTTTTTTCGGTTTTTTTCCCTAAGATAGTGGCAGCTAAAGAGATAAAAGAGTTTAAGTCATTATGCTGGAAAATAATATTGCTCATAATCGGAATTTTTCTTTTATCGGATTTGACAGTGGTTATTGCAGGCAAAAAGTTTTTTTTAATGCTTTTCGGAGATAAATTTAAGAGCGGATTCGCAATTTTACCTTTTTATATAATCTCAGTTTTACCTTTGACAATTTCAACTGTTTTCATAGGGATTAATACTGCAAAAGAAAGATATTTGAAAATAATATATTTTCAATTGATTTTATATTTTTCAGGATTTATATTGATAAATTTCAAAACAGTTTTTTCATATCTTTTTTACATTTTTTTACTTAATCTTTTATTTGTGCTAATCTATTTTTACAATACTTTTTTCAGCAAAGAAGATAAAAAATTGCTTTTTTTGTGATTTATTAGTATTGATTACTTATATTAAGCTAAGATGCGGAGGAAAATGATGAAACCTTTTATCGGTTTGGCGGGATTCGGCTATTGGGGGAAAAATATTTTCAGAAATCTTAATGAACTCGGATTGTTATACAAAGCATGTGACACTGATAAACAGAGATTAAAAGAATATGCAACTTTGCATAAAAACGTTAAATTTACCGATTCTTACAATGACCTGCTTAATGATGCAAATGTCAAAGCTGTTGCAATAGCGACTCCTGCTGCAACGCATTTTAACCTTGCGAAACAGGCGTTGGTTGCAGGTAAAGATGTTTACGTTGAAAAGCCTCTTGCTTTAAGTGTTAAACAAGGCGAAGAACTTTTGAAGCTTGCCGATGAAACAAAGAAAATCATTATGGTGGGACATATTCTTCAATATCATCCTGCTGTTGTAAAATTGAAAAATTTAATTGACAGCGGTGATATTGGTAAAATTCAGTATGTTTATTCCAACAGACTCAATATGGGAAAATTAAGAACAGAGGAAAATATTTTATGGAGTTTTGCTCCTCACGATATTTCGGTTATATTAATGCTTTTAGGAGAAGAGCCTGTAAAAATAACATCTTTCGGAGGAGCTTATCTTAATAAGGATATTTTTGATACAACCATGACAACACTTGAATTTAAAAACGGAGTAAAAGGTCATATCTTTGTGAGCTGGCTGCATCCTTTTAAAGAGCAGAAGCTTGTTGTTGTGGGGACAAAAGCAATGGTTGTGTTTGACGATACAAGTAAGGAAAAATTGTTTATATATCGTCATAAAGTGGAATGGATTTCAGGTAAAATTCCCATAGCTAAAAAAGCAGACTATGAGATTGTTGAACTGGAGCAGGGAGAACCTTTAAAAAATGAGCTTTTACATTTTGCCGATTGTGTAAAAAACAGGAGTATTCCCAAGACTGACGGGTATGAAGGATTAAAAGTTTTAAAAGTGCTTGAACAATGCGAAAAATCCCTGATAGGAGATAAAACAAAAGATGAAGATATTTTTTTGCATGAAACCTGTGTTGTTGACAGTGGCGTAACTATTGGCTCGGGAACAAAAATTTGGCATTTTTCCCATGTTTTGACTGGATCGCATATAGGACGAAATTGTGTTATAGGGCAAAACGTTATGATTGGACCTGAAGTGACAATAGGTGATAAATGTAAAATCCAAAATAATGTTTCCGTTTTTAAAGGAGTTACATTGGAAGATGAAGTATTTTGCGGACCCTCATGCGTTTTTACAAATGTTTACAATCCAAGGGCATTTGTGGAAAGAAAAACAGAGTTCAGACCTACTCTTGTTAAAAGAGGAGCAACCATAGGAGCAAATGCTACGATTATCTGCGGAAACACAATCGGAGAATATGCTTTGGTAGGCGCAGGTTCGGTGGTTACCAGAGATGTGAAGCCTTTTGCCCTTGTAACAGGTGTTCCGGCGAAACATGTGGGTTGGGTAAGCCGTGCAGGAAATAAACTTGAATTTAACAAGGATAATATTGCAGTTGACGAATTTGACAGAACCGAATATAAACTGGAAAAAGACGAGGTAATAATAATTTCCGAATGAAAAAGATTGTAACGGTATTGTTAAAATTAATTTTGAGAAATGATAAATTAAATGTCGTAATAGGTAATATTGGTATTTAATATGCAGTTTCCTGTGGTTGGTATTTTAAATTATAAGCTTTATAAGACCTTTACACACTGCTTTTAATTGTTGTTGAGATTTTTATTTAACATTAATAACTTATGGGTTCTTTAGTGGTTGCGCTCCTTCAGAATGCCTGCAAAAAAGTTATTCTGAGCATGAGCAGAGTAAAGGGGAAGAATCCATTATAACTATTTGTTTTTACATATATTTACTTTATAAAGTTTTTCTGTCTTTTATTGTGTAAAGGCCTTGTTATATTGAATTCAAACTAAAAGGTGAATAAAATTTGTTTAATAAGCTGAAGCCGAAAAGTGATTTTGCACGTAATGTGTTAACCCTTATGACAGGCACTACCATTGCCCAAGCAATTCCCATTGCAATAAGTCCCATATTAACAAGACTGTATTCACCGGATGATTTCGGAATTTTTGCTCTGTATATGAGTATTACATCTATCACAGGTGTTGTGTCAACGGGACGGTATGAACTTGCGGTAATGCTTCCTAAAAAAGATGAAGACGCGATGAATATTGCGGTTTTGTCGGTATTTATAGCATTAGTTGTCAGTTTG
>CAZLFW010000102.1:0-4989 GCA_964559045.1 uncultured bacterium | reverse complement strand
AGTTCAACGTTATGACATATCGTAATTTATAGTAATTCATTGTAACTAGTGGTAATTAATTGTTTAAAACTACCAAATCCTAACCCCTATATCCCGTATGGGCAATTCATGACCTTTGCACAGTATCTTTAGCGATATGCTAAAATTTTTATTTGATAATAGCAATTTATGGATTCTTCAGTCGCTATGCTCCTTCAGAATGACCTCGAAAAAGTCATTCTGACCCTGAGCAGAGCGAAGGGGAAGAATCCATTATAACTACTTGTTTTTACATATATTTGTTTTGTGAGATTTTGCTATTTTTTACCGTGCAAAGCTTTCAATTCATGAATTGCCCATACCTAACTTTTATCCTATTTTAATTAAACCTTCAATATAGCTGTTGGGTAAGCCTTCGTGTTTAGGCAGTATTCTTACATTGTAGCCGAAAACTCCTGACATTTTGCTTTTGAGCATAGTTGAAAAAGTAAAAACAGAGTTTTCGTCTTTGCCTACAAACTTCATTGCTTCCATTTTTCCGTCCACAATGTTTTCTTTGTTGTTAAGCTTTCCGTAGTATAGGATAACTGAAACATCATTTTCATTCAAAGTATCCAAATATATTTTGGTTGTGATTTCAATGGTCTCTCCAATGTAAATTTCAGATTTTTTATTGGCAACAATACTCTTAATTTCAACTTTATCCCATTTTGATAAAATATTTTTTTTCCATAAAACCAAGTTTTTGAGAAGTGACAGATTATCTGCCGTTAATTTTTTTAAATTTTCACTTGTGGGAGTATAAATCTTTTCAGTGTATTCTTGCACCATTCTGTTAGTATTAAAATAGGGAGTAATTGTTTTAATGGAGCCTTTCATTTTTTTTATCCAATTGTGAGGCAGGTTATCCATACCTGTTGTATAGTAGAGAGGAACAACTTCGTTTTCTATAATATCGTAAAGCATCATGCTTTCAATGTTGTCCTGATTGGAATAATCTGAGCCGTATTCTTCTCCCGAGCCTATTGCCCAGCCGTTTTCACCGTTAAACGCTTCATCCCACCAACCGTCAAGGATGCTCAGATTAAGCACTCCGTTTATTGCCGCTTTCATGCCGCTTGTGCCGCTTGCTTCAAGAGGACGTCGAGGAGTATTAAGCCACACATCAACACCTTGCACAAGATATTTTGCAACATTTAAATCGTAATCTTCTAAAAACACTATTTTCCTTCTAAGCTCAGGCTGTCGTAAAACAGATATTATATTTTTAATTATTTCCTTTCCAACAGTATCCGACTGGTGCGCTTTTCCTGCAATGATTATCTGCACAGGTCTGTTTTTGTCATTTAATATTTTTTTTAACCTGTCAATATCTTTGAAAATCAGAAAAGCCCTTTTATATTCGGCAAATCTTCTTGCAAATCCTATTGTAAGCACGTCAGGCTCAAGAACTTCAGATGCAACTGTAACTTCGGTATGAGGGCGCTTCCTGTTAATGAGCTGCTGTTTTAACCTTTGTCTTACAAAACTTATTAATCTTTCTTTTAATCTCAAATGGCTTCTCCAAATTTCAGCATCGGGAATATTGTCTATTCTTTCCCATAAATCTTTGTCCACAGGGTCTTCATGCCATTTGGGAACAAGATACCTGTTAAATATCAGGGTAAACTCGTCGGAAAGCCATGAATATATATGAACACCATTGGTAACGTGTGTTATGGGAACCTCTTCTTCAGGTAGAGATTTCCATAAAAAGTGCCACATTTTTCTTGAAACTTTACCGTGGAGTTTACTTACTCCATTGGCAAATATTGAATTTTTCAAAGCAAAAACCGTCATGTTAAAATTTTGTTCCGACATGCCCAATGCTTTTATAAAATCGTAAGGAATACCAATTTGTTCAATGTAAGGTTTAAGATATTTTTCAATAAGTCTTTCTTCAAAAATTTCGTTTCCTGCAGGAACAGGAGTATGAGTAGTGAAAACATTTGAGTTTTTAACAAGTTCATAAGCTTCCTCAAAATTTATTCCAAATTTTTCCATAACTATTCTAAATTTTTCTATTGCCAAAAATGCGGAATGTCCTTCGTTCATGTGGCATATTGCAGGACAAAAATTTAGTTTTTCAAGAGTTTTCATACCTCCTATACCGAGAACTATTTCCTGTTTAATTCTTGTATCCCTGTCACCCACATATAGATAATTGGTGATTTTTCTGTTCTCCAAGGAATTCTTGTGAAAATTAGTGTCGAGAAAATATATGGAAACTCTTCCTACGTCAATTTTCCACACTCTCGCATAAACAGTTTCGTTACCAACAGGTATGTCTACTATTAATCCGTCAATAAGTTTTGCAGGAAGATTTGAAAAGTCGTTCTCTTTGTATTTCTCCAACTGCCAGCCGTCACTTGAAAGATATTGATTGAAATTGCCGTAAGAATAAAGCAAGCCTATTCCTATAAGAGGTATGCCTATATCACTTGAAGATTTAATATGACATCCTGATAAAACACCAAGCCCTCCCGAATATATGGGGAGTGAATCGTGCAATCCGAATTCCATTGAAAAATAAGCAATGTTTAAAAGCTCTTTTTTTAAATTTTTAGAATACCATGTTGAATATTCCTTATACATGAGAAAAGAGTTGTAAACATTTATCATGTGACTGATAAATGCTTCGTCTTCCGATAATTTTTGCAGCTTTTCATTTCCTATAACACCAAGCATTTTTACTGGATTGTGTTTAACCTCATCCCAAAGATTCTGATCTGTTAATCTGAAAAGGTCAACTGCTTCGGGATTCCAAGACCACCAAAGGTTATAAGCTATTTCAAGCAAAGGTTTAAGGTTGTCCGGTAATTTGGGCAATACTGTGAATTTATGTATTTTCCCGTTCATCTAATCCTCCGGTGACACTTTTTATTTTGTCCGATATTTTTGAGATTTTATCTATTCTGTAATCTATCTTCACTGATGTTACAATTCTCAATACACCTTCATCCTTTAATTTTTTATTTATTTTTATAATAATGTCAAGTATTTTTTCAATGTCTCCCTCAATTACCGTGCCCATGGAGTGAAATTCGAAATTCAAGCCGCTTTCTTTTATTAATTCGTATGCACTTTTTACATATTTGCCAACTGATGTTTCTTTTGTCCCAATAGGCACAATGCTAAATTCAACAAGTCCTTTCATAAAAACTCTCCTTTTTGTATTTATAATTTCCAAAATTTTTATTGTATAATTTTTCCTGTTTCTGAAAAATTATAACCGTCTATGGAGGAAAATTCAGGTTTCAGATTTTCATTCAGAAAAGAGTAAAATTTTTGGAAGTTTTTTGAAAAAAAATACTCTTTCAAAGTAATAATGTCAAATCGTTCTTCAAAAATTTTATAAAAATTGAGATTGAAAATTCTTGCTGTTGACTTGGTGGCTATTCCGACAAAATTTTGATTTTCTTTTATTGTTTTTGCCAAATCAAAATGAGTGGTAACTTCAGTATCGTAAAAGCAGAACCATTCTTTTTTTAATTTTTCGTTATGAAAAAACTTTTCCGTTATGTTTCTTATGCCTGAACCTTTTTGGCGTAATACAAATGTATATTTTTTTTCTTTAAATGCTTTGAATCCTATGATTTTTTCATTGGAGACAAATCCTATTTCTCTCAAAAAGAAGTTAATTACAACGTAATCTTCAACAGGAAATTTTTTTTTCAGATAAGGTATGTTATATTCGTTTGTTTCGAAATCGTAAAGATGAGAAAAAGCAAAATGCACAATTCTGTTTTTAAGCATATCAATGCCTTTTTCACTTCCCACAGTGGAGTAGAAGAGTGTATTTTGTTTGGTGGTAAAAAATTTTGAAAAAATTTTAGGGAGTATTGGATCGTCTGAACCTGCTGCAAGCATAATATCATTCTCAAGAAGAGAGAACGGCAAACCTTTTTTGATATTTCTCAAAGCGTCATATTTAAGAAAGTTTAAAAGTTCTTCATAGGGGAAAAGCCACTTTCCAGTAACTTTTGTGGCAGGAATCGCTCCTTCCTGAGAAAGTGTGTATATTTTTTTTTCGTTGATGTTCAGCAGTTTGGATACTTCAGAAGTTGTTAAAAATATTTTATTTTTCATTTTTTCCCTTGTAAACGTTTTTTATTTTAAAAAAAAATTAAAAATTTGCCGTTTGATTCAATTTTTCTATTATTTTATCTTTATTAAAAGGTTTTTTAATAATATTTACAACAGCTCCTTTAATTTTCATATCCGAAATTTTTTCATTTATAGCTCCGGAGACTATGAAGATAGGTAAATTTGCATTTATTTCTTTAATTTTTTCTATGGTTTTTTCTCCGTTCATAACAGGCATTTCCCAGTCCACGAAAACCAAATCTATTTGCATGTTTTCTTTTTGAAGAATTTTAACAGCTTCTTCTCCGTTTAAAGCTTTTATAACTTTTAACCCTAATGATTCCAAAAATAACGCTTCAATGTCAATGATATTTTCTTCATCTTCAATTAGCAGAACCGTTTTGTTTTGCAACTGTTTTTTGAGCTGTGGGCTTTTTACTTTTTCTCTTTTTTCTGCAGCAATGTTTTCAGATTTAGGGAATTTTATAGTAAAAGTGGTTCCTTTACCTATTTCAGATTTTATGTTAATAAAACCTTTATGACTTTTGACTATGTTAAATGCAATAGATAATCCCAATCCTGTGCCTCTGTTTGCATCTTTATGTTTGGTTGTAAAGAACGGCTCGAAAATTTTATCTATTGTATCTTCGGGAATACCGGAGCCGTTATCACGTATTTCCATAATAATGCTATTATTTTCATTTTTTAAGGAAACTTCTATGATTCCGCTGATGACACCTGCTTCTTCAATGGCATCTTTTGCATTTATCAGCAGATTCATGATAAGCTGTATGAGACTGTTTCTATCTCCTTTTATTAAAAAATCAGAGCTGTCAAAAGTCTTTACTATCTCTGTTTCGAATTTTAGAGCAGGCTCCACAATGT
>CAZLFW010000101.1:0-10593 GCA_964559045.1 uncultured bacterium | reverse complement strand
GGAAATATTGCAAATGCGATAATTTTAAACCAAACATCACTTTTTTTAAAAAAATTATTCTTTTTAAAATATATCAAAGTTACGGCAACTCCTGAAATCAATCCTGTAAAATGAGCGATAACATCAACATTTTTACCTATTCCCGTAAAGGCAAAAAGCCCCAGAGCAGCTCCGAAAGGCAGCAATTTACCTGTTAATGAGGTTTCTTCTTTTCCGTAAAAATTAAAAACGGACAAAATGCCTATTGCACCGAACACACTTGTTGAAAAGCCTATTGATATGTGGTTTAATTGATAAATATAATCGGCAATAACATTCCCTATAAATCCCGATAGGACAACCAAAAACCAAGCTTTACCCTCTCCGAGAAAATATATCAACGGTTTTAAAAGAATTACAAAAAAAAGAAGATTTGAAGAAAGATGCACAATATCAGCATGAAGGCTCAAAGAGGTGATTCCTCTCCAAAATTCTCCGTTAATCAGGAGATACGCATCATTTCCTCCCAAAGTGCTCCAAAAATATACTTTCTTTGACGTAAAAATGAAAAACAAAATAAAAAAGAGTAAAAAAAATTTACTGAACCATGTTATTTTAATGTCGGAATATTTTTCGGCATTATCAAATTCTTCGTTTTTGGCATTTTCTTCGCCAATGAATTCATTTAAATTTCTGATAAAAATATCTTTTTTAAATTGCTCCACACAAAACGCATTTTCATGAAACAAATATTTTATTCTCAAGGATTCGCACAACAATACTGCATCATCTGCCACTTGCCTGTCAATAAAACATATCACTTCTGAAAAAATCGTCATTATTTTAATAATCGTTGTTCAAAACCAAACCGATTTGTAATTTTAATAAATTTAAACGTTAAATTTGTTTCTCTTTTTCAAACATCTTAAACATGATACAGCTTTATACCAACATGCTCGGGGAAAGGCATTTTATACATGGCGTCACTTATCATCAACCCGTTTAAATTCTTCTATGTAAAGAGATGTGGAAGGAAATGCAAATTCAACCCCCTCATTTTCCATAATCTCAATAATTTTCAAATTTACATCTTCTCTAACTTCGAGATACCTTTTCCAATTAATTGTTTTTGTAAAAAAATAGAGAAAAAGATTAAGAGAACTGTCTGCAAATTCGTTGAAATATACAAAAATGGTTTGTTTGTGTATCTCGGGATGATTCTCAAGCATTTCCCGTATTTCGGAAACAACTTTTTTTATTTTATCAACACTTGTGGAGTATTTTAATCCTAACTTGTAAGTGATTCTTCTTTTGCCCATTTTTGACCAGTTGGTTATAACCTCATTTGCAAGAATTGAGTTGGGCACACTGACAAGAGCTTGAGAAAATGTCCTTACCTTAGTGCTCCTGAATCCTATATCCTCAACAACACCCTCCATCTTCGACGTTTCTATCCAGTCACCTATTTTAAACGGTGTGTCAAAAAGAATCATTAAACTTCCGAAAAAATTGGCAACAGTATCCTTGGCAGCAAGAGCAACGGCAACACCGCCTATTCCGAGCCCCGTTATAAGGGCTCCTATGTTAAATCCCCATTCCTGAATTATAACAAAAAAACCGAGAACAATTACAGTTGCTTTGATAAATTTGTTGAACACAGGAATAAAACTGATTGCTGTTTGCATATTTTTTTTAATAAAAATTTTCTTAAGGGCTTTGCCGAAAACAGATTCGGTCCTTAACAATATCCAGCAAAATATAAAAATTATAAAAGATTTGAATACTTTTATTATTAAAAAATTTACAGATTCATTATCAGCGGCTAAAATTTTAAAAGCCATCAGCAAACCGGTAACAGTTATAAAAAATCTAACAGGAGGATTTAAAATTTTAACAAGCTCGTCGTCAACAGAGGTTTTTGTTTTTTGGGTTATTTTCACAATTGCAGGAATAATCCAAACTGAAACGAGATATCTCAACACAAGAAAAAACAAAAAGACAAGGAGAGCTATTAAAAGTTTTTTGTAATCCAAATTATAAAATTGAAAACCTTTAAGCAAGCCGGTTAAAGCATTAATCATCTTTCATCCTTATTATCGACATTGGGGCAATTTCCAAATTGAAATTATTTTTTATTAAAAATTTGTTCATAGGCTGAACAAAATCAATTGTTTTATACTCCAAATCATACATTTCATCAAATGTTACTGAAATATTTTTACAATTTTTAGTGATTATTTCACCTGAATCGTTTTTAAAAATTTTGTTTCTTGCTTCAATTACGAGAAATTCGCCAGCAACTTCTTTGACAACCCCAATAAACCTGTATTTTCTTATATATCCGGAAGTTTTAAAATTTTCAGAAGCAACATTGTTTCTTTTTAGAAAAAATCCAGTTGTATAACCTCTGTTGCTAACAGAGCCAAGCTCATCTATCCATTCGGCTTTAACACTAAATTTTTCAGGCGCTGAATAATAAGAATCAATTGCTTCTCTATATATCCTAACAACATTTGAAAGATAATATATGCTTTTCATCCTTCCTTCTATCTTCAACGAATCAATTCCCATAGATATAAATGCAGGCAAAAATTCAATTCCGCAAAGGTCTTTGGAATTCATAATGTAAGTCCCTCTTGCATCTTCCTCCACGGGAAAAAACTCCCCTTCCCTTGTCTCTTCCGTCAAATAATACTTCCACCTGCAAGGATGTGTGCATTCTCCTTTATTTGAGGGTCTTGTTGTAAAAAAATTGCTTAAAAGACATCTTCCTGACATTGACATGCACATTGCACCGTGTATGAAAACCTCCAATTCAATATCTCTATTTTTCTTTCTGATAAATTGGATGTCTTCAATGCTTAATTCTCTTGCAAGATTAATTCTTTTCACGCCGAAATTATGCCAAAACTCCACTGCTTTATAGTTGGTTGTATTGGACTGGGTGCTCAAATGAACAGGAATTGATTCATCTACCGAATTAGCAAGTAAAATAACTCCGGGATCGGAAACAATTAAAGCATCTGGAGAAATGTCTTTCAGCTCTTCCAAAAATAAACGGATATTTTCAATATCTTCGTTGTAAGGATAAATATTGAGGGTAATGTATATTTTCTTATTTTTTTTTAAAGCAATATCTTTTGCCGTTTTAATTTCGTCAATTGTAAAATTTCCCGAAAGATTTCTCAAACTGAAATTTTTTCCACCGAGATAAACCGCATCAGCTCCGTATTCAAAGGCAAATTTCAGTTTTTCCAAATTACCGGCAGGAGCAAGCAACTCAATCATAACACAATTATTTTATCCGCCATTTTCTTGCCTATTTCCATATAATAATTTTCATACTCAAAGCGCAATTCTGAAAATCTTTTATTTTTTATCAACCTAACAAGCCTAATATGTGCTTCTGGAACAGAAGCTATTATTTCCGGAAATTTAAAACAGAAAAATCTGTATCTGATAATATGATTGGTCATTTTGGTGTTCATATCCAGCAACATTTGATTACTGCATTTTTTTATAAGTAAAGAAGTAAAATTGTCAAATTCTTTAAATGCCTTCACTATTTCATTTTTTTCATAATAATTTTTCTCGTTCTCAATTATCTGTTCCGCTTTTGCAATGTTTTTGGCATCCATTCTCGGTGCGGCATCTTTAACTGCAAGAGCTTCTATGGCAGCTTTTATTTCAAAAGTATTTAAAATATCATCTTTTGAAAATTTTTTAACAACAGCACCTTTCCTCGGTATTATTTCTATGAATCCCTCACATTCAAGCAATCTTATCGCTTCTCTTATGGGGGTTCTGCTAATTCTCAATTCATCCGACAGTTTGGCTTCGGAAACTTTTTCCCCTGCTTTTAATTTACCTGTGATAATTTTATCTCTAATGTAATCAAGTATTTTGTCAGGCAAAACTTTATGGTCAATTGGCGAAGAAATATACGATTTCATCCTATCCCTCTTCAATATAATACTTTTTTATTAGTTCCAAACCGAGAATTGCATTTTTCTTAATTGTTTTTTCCACTTCTTTCTCATCTTTCCTTTTAAAAGCTTCTATTATATCTTCATGCTGCAATATTACCTCCCTGATAAAATTAGACTGTTCCACCATTAATCTGAATCTCATAAATCTTTTAACCAAATTTCTTAAAATTTCTATTAAAAGCGTGTTGCCGCTTAAACTGATAAACTTTTCGTGAAAACTGTTATGGATTTTGTTAAACTCGTCAAAAGCAGTATCTTCGTCTGAAAATGAAATTTCTTTCAGTTTGTCATTTAGTCTTTCCATTTCTTTAATATCTTCTGATGTAATATTAGCGACTGCAAGCTTTCCCGCAAGCGCTTCGAGGGCACCCTTTATCTGATAAAACTCTATAACGTTTTTTTCGTTAATCTCTGTAACAGTTGCACCTTTACGAGGAAAAATAGTTAAAAATCCTTCACTTTCCAATCTTCTAAAAGCCTCTCTAATGGGAGTCCTGCTAATGCCGAATCTGTTTGCCAAGTCAATTTCCGTAATCCTTTCACCAGGTTTAAGCTCTCTTTTAAGAATCGCTTTTTTAATGAGCTTATAAATTTTCTCCCTTAGGGGCAAATGATTCTCTAACAGGTTGTCCATAAAAAACTCCTTAATTTCAATCAATTTATTTTGTATACAAAATTTTTAATAAAAATACAAGTTTTTTTTAGCTTGTCCAAAGACAACACGCTTTTTAAATTTTTCACAAAACAGATAAAAATGTTATTTACAAAATTAAAATAATATAATATATTTAAAAAAGATGAAAAAGGTTGTCTTTTCCCTCTTTTTTTTATTGCTTTTCCCTCTTTTTCTTTATTCGAGCACTGCTTCTTCGTTATACTCGAACAACGTTAAAAAATTAATCAAAGAAGGGCACTTCAAAAAAGCTTTAATTATATTGAAAAATACAGAAGGCTCATATTTTTTAAAAGGTTTATGCCACATAAATTTACTCGAATACAAAAAAGCTCTTAACAATTTTCTCAAAGCAATTAACAAGGAAAATGACAATAAAGAAGCATTTTACTATACGGGGTTATGCTACTACAAACTTCAAGATTTCAAAAACGCAAAAAAGTTTTTCAACAAAAGTTACGATTCCAATGTAAAAAAGGATGAATCTCTCTTTTTTCTCGGTTTATCCGATTTTTACATAGGCAACTATCAAAAAGCTCTAAATTATTTCGGCAAAGTGGAAAATAGCTACATTAACGAAGCCAAATACTTCAAAGCACTGTGTGAAATGCATCTCGGCAAAAAAAAACATGCCATTATTCTGTTAAAAGAAATTCTGAAAAACAATCCCGAATCTTACTTGCAAAATAACATTTATGAAAAACTCTCTCAAATTTCCGAGCACAAACTTTATATCACATTATACTCTTCCGTTTCCTTCGATTCAAACGTTCTAAGGGAGCCAAAAAGCTCCACATCAAAATCATCCGATAAAAGCGACGTATACAACGAGGTTTATCTTAATCTGAGAGAAAAGTTTTCCATAACAGAAGCCTTTGACATTAACCCTGAATTTACTTTTTACAAATCCACATACAAAAGGGAAAGCAATTACAATTTGGCAGGATTTAGTTTAGGTCCCAATTTTGAATTTATCACGGAAAAATTCCTTTTCTATTTAAAGCCTTTTTATGAAAATTATTATCTTGACGGCAAAAACTACCAAAAAAACATTAAAATACTCTCTGAAATATATTTAAACAACTGCAATAAAAATTATTTTAACATTAAATTTCTAACGGGTAGAAAAAATTTTTATAAATACAGCGACAAAGATTGCTATTTTTTCAATGTTTTTTTAAACCAGTTAATAAAATTTAAAAACGGGACAAATAAATTGGGCATTTCATTCGGAGCGGAAAAAGCTCATGATAAAAATTATTCATTTACAAGCATAGGTCTCAACGAAGGTCTCACAACATACATTAACGAATATTTTATTTTGAAAACAAACCTTCATTATGAATACAGAGACTATAAAAACAGCAAGTGGGAACAGACTTTTCAAACGGTTTTCAATTTGACTTACATGAAACTCAAATTTTTTCAAATAGGAATCGATTTAAAATTTTTAAAGAATTTTTCCAATTTCTCGCAATACGATTACAATCTTTTTCAATCAACTTTATATCTCTCATTTAATTATTAGAAAAGGGGCGTTATGGTAAAAATTTTTTTAATTTTGGCAATACCTTTTTTTTTAATTTCATGTGCGCATAAACCGAAAGAAAACGTTACTCGTAAGCTTATTAAACAGGAAATAAAAAAAACAGAAAAAAAAAGAATGAAAACAGATACAATGGATACAATCAAGCAATCCGTTGATACAATAAAAAATATGGATTTACCTGAAACAGAAAACAGGAAATGACAGAAATTTTTAAAAACACCGTATTGCCGGCTCCTTTGGCGGGAATAACCAACGAGCCTTTCAGAATTTTACTGAAAAGCTTAGGCTATAAAATCACATGGACAGAAATGGTTAGTGCCGAAGGAATCGTGCGTAATCAGCAGAAAACTTTCGAATCCGTAAGATTGCAAAAGGAAGAGCCTATTACAGTGGTTCAGTTGTTCGGTTATAAACCTGAAACTTTATATCAAGCGGCAAAAATTATTTCAGAAGAGTTTGGATACGCATATATGGATATTAACATGGGCTGCCCTGCAAAAAAAATCATCAGAAAAAAAAGCGGCGTAAAGCTTATGGAATCCCCTGAAACAGTTGCAAAAATTTTTGCTCTTTTAAGAAAGCTTCCGGTGAAATTATCCGCAAAATTAAGATTGGGGACATCAAAAGAAAATATTAATTTTTTAGAAATTGTCAACATTTTATACAATGAAGGCATTGACGCGATAATTCTTCATCCGAGGACAGGAGACCAATTTTTTAAAGGAAAAGCAGAATGGGAATATATCAAAAAGGTAAAGGATACATTCCCTAACCTGTTTGTAATAGGAAACGGCGACATTACAAGCAAAAAAGACGTTGAAAAAATGCGAGAATCAACCAATTGCGATGCTGTAATGGTTGGCAGAGAAATAGCCAAAAATCCTTTTTTTCAATTCGGAGAAACCGTTTCTCTGGAAAAAAAATTAAAATTATTCAAAACAATGTTCCACAATCTGCTTGATTTTTATAATGAGCAAAGAGCGATAAATTTGGCAAAAAAATATTTCATCCTGTTTACAAAAGGATTTCACAACAGTGCTAAAATGAGAAACAGTATTATAAAAATAAAAAATTCCGTTGAATTTTTTCATAAAATAAGCTATTGGGAGGAGAATCATTAAAGGTTTTTTTAACACACCGGAGAATAAAGACTTGGAAATTTTGGATAAATATTCATTAAACGAAATACTCGAATACAAATTCGAAGAACTACTTGAAGAAATGCTCAAAGCAAAAACCAACAATCACAATCTTTACAACATAGTTCTGGAAATATTCGAAAGGGAATTGCTTAAAAAAACAATTGAAAAAGCGGATTTTAACCAAAAAAAAGCAGCGGAGTTCCTTGGAATCAACAGGAATACTCTAAAGAAAAAGCTTGTAAAGTATAATCTCCTTCCTTAATTGCAAATATTTCATTTCTCCTCACGTCAACAAGTCCTTTATCCGTTAACTTGTAATAAGGCAGGCCAGTAAAAGATAAAGTTTGCATCCAAAGAAAAGGATTTTCCATTCTACATCCGTTGTTTTTCAGCATTGAATTGATATTGCTCTCTTTTTTCGATAAAACATCAAGGCTCGTTTCTGACATGATACCTGACACAGGCAAAGGTATTTCTTCCTCTATCTTCCCCTCCTTAACAAGCACAATTCCACCGTTTAGCTCTATAATTCTGTTTACCGCAATAGCAAGGTCACTTTCGTCCGCACCAATTGCAATAAGCTGATTTGCCTCCCAATTCAAAGTTGACGCAAAAGTATAATCTGAAAATCCCAAATCCTTGATAAAACCTTTTACTCTCCCGAAACTGCCGTATCTCTCGAAAATAATATATTTCAATACATTTTTGTCAATATCAGCAATAATATTGTTATTCTCAACGGGAAGCTCCACTTCCTCCGAGCCTGTTAGCAAAAATTCAAGATATTTGACGGCAATCACTTTTTCTCTTTTTTTGGTTGAAAAATAGACAAAATCTTTTTCCGTAACATTTTTTACCTTTACACTTTTTCTTAAAATTTCAGGATAAGAAAAGCGTTTTTTCTTTATTGTTGAAATCTTATTTTCAATTTTTACTTCTCCGTCAACAATAACCGTATTTACACAAAAGTTCTCCAAATCTTCAAAAATCGCTATATCGGCGAATTTACCGGGAGTCAAAGCTCCAATTATATCTTGTAAATTAAATACATAAGAGGCATTTAACGATAACATTTTAACTGTTTCCACAGGTGAAAATCCCAATCTAACAGCTCTTCTTGCAATTTCCGACAAAGTTCCTTTTTCAGCGAGCCATAAAGGTGTGATACCGTCCGTTGAAACGGAAACCATTCTCAAATCTTTTAATTTTTCCTTAAAGCCGTATACATTGGAAAAATCACATCTAACGGCTCCTTCCCTCAAAACAACATGCAATCCGAGACGAACTCTTTCCAAAACCTCCTTTTCGGTAATAGGCTCGTGACAGCTTTTTATCCCCATGGAAACATACGCATTGAGCTTTTTCCCCTTTGCTCCGGAGCTGTGTCCGTGCACGGTTTTCCCGACAGAATGAGTATATTCTATTAATTCTTCATAAAAATCACTGAAATTCAAAATTCTTGACCAGTAAAACTCTCCCAGTCCCAATACAATATCATCCTGTAAAAGCTCTTTATATTCGTCAAGTGTCAATCCCACACTTGTTTCAAATTCGGGGAAAGGAGGCGTCAAAGGCGGTAAAGTAACGTAAAGACGCAAATGCTGTTGTTTGGCATTCTCAATAAAAGCTTTAACTCCTTCGATTCCCGAAGAATTGGCAAATTCAGCGGTTTCAGTAACAACGGTAGTGGTTCCGCTTAAAAGAGATTTTTCTGTAAACTCTTCAAGGGGAACTATTTGGGCAATATGCGTATGAGTTTCAATTAAGCCGGGAGAGACATATTTACCTTTTGCATCTATGATTTTTAAAGATTTTTCAGCCAAATCTCCTTTGAACTCTCCCGAGTAAACAATTTTGCTCCCTTTAATGCAAATCATTTCTCCCGAAACAATTTCAGAAGTGTAAACATTAATAATTTCACCGTTTATAATGGAGATATCCAAAGGTTCGTCTTTTAAAACAGAAAGAATCATCTCTTTTATCATTTATACGATTCCTCAACCTCTTTTTTATATACGTCCCAAGTGTCAATATCTTGTCTTGCAGCTTTAAAGTTCACATTTATTTTGTAAGCTTTTTCAAATTCCCTTTTAATAAAGCTCCTCATGCCGTCTCCATAATCCGCATTGATTATTTCATTGATAAATTTTCCAGCAAACATATACGGATGAGCAGGCCTGTTGTTTTCAACGGCAATTACAGTATCATATCGTTTTTCCGCTGTTTTGATAAAGCTCTGCAAAATATTGCGAGTTATAAAAGGCATATCACCGAGCTGAACCAAAACGTAATCGGGAAAAATTTTTTTTATTTCCGTTAAACCTGCTTTTATTGAGGAAAACATACCTTCACTCCAATTCAGGTTATTCACAACAGCAACCTTTTCCAAATCGTTTTTCAGCTCTTTTGATATAAGCTCAAAATGCGCTCCAAGCACAACGAACACATTGTCAAAACCTGCTTCTACCGCTTCGGTTATAACTGTCCCGAGCATTGTGGAATTTTTCCACTTTAAAATCTGTTTGGGATAACCGAAGCGTTTTGCTTCACCTGCCGCCAAAATCATACTTACAACTTTCATCATTCTTCCTATTTAAAACCTTTGCACAGTAAAAATTAACAAAAATTTATAAAACGGACAAACAAATAAAAACAAATATTTATAATGTTATTTTTTAAACCAAGAAATTTTTCTTGCTGACCTACTAAAGCAATTAAGTTAGCTTGCAAACGTTTTTCTAACATAAATACAACTGTTCAATTAAAAAAATCACCAAGTTTCTCACATAAAAAAGAAGAGTTACGCATTGAAAATAACAAGATGAAAAAGTCTCTTTAATATGTTATTATTTGACTCTGTTTAAAAAGAAATAAACGAGGTAAACTTTTCCCCTGAAAGATAATAAAAAAAATAACTTAAAAATGCAAGAGAAATTATTGGGGAAGTATGATTCATTTTGTATTTTTTTTCGCTCTTTATTAATTCTCTAAAATAGTCAAAATATTTTCTATTGGGACTATTGAGATTTTTAGGCACTCTGTTTTTATCTTTTATTAACATCTATGACTTTTTTTTACTGTTAATATATGTCCATTTGCTAATTCAGGATTGATTTTTTTGTAACAATTCTGTTAATAGGGAGGCAGATATGACTCTCATTCCTTTTAATTTTTGCTCTTTTAATAGTAACTGGTCAATTATCTTTTTATCCTTCCACGTTTTTAATATTTTATAATTTGACCAACATGTAAAGTTCTGAT
>CAZLFW010000100.1:0-7029 GCA_964559045.1 uncultured bacterium | reverse complement strand
AAAATCATCACAATCTTCATCATCTCTTTCTTCATATTCGGCTATAATATCCTCGGGAACGGTTCTGCAGTTTGTGATAACGTCTTCTTTTACCACCACTATGGTGTGTTCGAGAGGAATAACAACCAGTTCAACTTCTATAGCCTCTTCTATTACATTGTTAAGGAAGCTTTCTCTCAAGTTTTTTCTCTGGCAGAGTTCTTTAAAAGAAGTTTTTGGAATTTTAAATCTGCCATATTCCTTGCCTAAAAACTTTTTTTCGTAAATCTTCTCTAAAATTTCAGCTACTTCATTTGCTTTTCGCATTGCAATCCTCCTTTTTGATATTATTTTTTACTTACATTTATTTTATAACATATCCCCCGGTCAATACTTGTCCTTTTTAATGTTTTTTTATGAAATTAATAAAGTTTAATAACTAAAATTTATAGCGCCGTTTTCGGATTAAACTATTTTAAGAAAAAAAAACTTGTAAATTTAAAAAACATTATTATAATAAATCTGCATTTTAAAATTTCAGAACTTTCAAAGGAGAGTTGAATGATAGAGGTTTGCAATGTTTCCAAATATTACGGTGATATTCCCGCAATAGACGATATTTCATTTACCATTTCAAAAGGAGAAATAATCGGTTTTCTCGGACCCAACGGTGCAGGTAAGACAACAACCATGAAAATTTTAACATGTTTTATGAGACCTTCCAAAGGCAGTGTGAAAATCGGAGATATTGATATTTACGATAATCCTCTGGAAATCAAAAAAATGATAGGCTATCTTCCTGAAAGCAATCCTCTCTATTATGATATGCAGGTGGCGGATTTCCTCGAATACATTGCCAAATTGAAAGAGATTCCCAAAAGCAGCATAAACAGAGAGATGGAGCGCTCCATTGAAAAATGCGGGCTCGAAAAGGTTGCTTATAGAAAAATAGGCAATCTCTCCAAAGGATACAAGCAGAGAGTGGGACTTGCACAGGCTATTGAAGGTGACCCTCCTATTTTGATTCTTGATGAACCCACCTCAGGTCTTGATCCTAATCAGATAGTTGAAATCAGGGAGCTAATAAAAGAGCTTGGCAAAGAAAAGACTGTTATTTTAAGCACACATATTTTGCCCGAAGTTGAAACCACTTGCAATAGAATTTTGATAATCAGCAACGGCAAGCTTGTTGCCGACGGGACAAAAGAGGAGTTAAGCAATGTAAGCGAAGACAGTTTAATGCTGAGCATTACAGTAAAAGCAGTATCTGCCGACGGTTTGGACTCTGATTTTAAAAATGTTAAAGGAGTTTCAAATGTTGTATATACAGGCTCAAAGGATAATCTCCACTCTTTTGACATTGAGGCGGAAAATAACGAAACGGTGAGAGACAGTATTTTCAATTTGTGCAGCGAAAAAGGCTATATTATATATGAGCTTAAAAAATCCGAGCATTCTCTTGAAGATATTTTTAAACAGTTAACTTTACACTAAGAAGGAGGTTTGAATGAAAAGCTTTATAATAGCAAAAAAAGAAGTTTACAGTTATTTTAATTCGCTTTCCGCATATATTGTGGGAGTTGTTTTTCTGCTTATTTCAGGCTGGTTTTTCGTATCAAATCTTTTTCTTGCGGGAATGGCAAATTTGAGAACAGTAATAGAGCTTATGCCCTTTCTTTTTCTTTTTTTCATCCCTGCAATTACAATGGGCAATTTTTCAGAGGAAAAAAAGCAGGGCACAATTGAGCTGCTTTTTACTCTGCCTCTGTCCGATTGGGATTTGATTTTCGGTAAATTTTTATCATCACTTGCCCTAACCGTAATCATTCTCGGTTTTACCCTTGTTTATCCGATTACTTTGTCGCTACTCGGCAATCCGGATACAGGACAAATTATAGCCCAATACTGCGGAGTTGTTCTTATGGCTGCGTCTTACATTGCAATAGGTATTGCAATATCTTCTTTTACAACTTCACAGGTAATTTCCTTTATTGTAACGTTTCTTATTCTTTTTTTCTTTTTTATTGTTGATAAGTTTTTTATGTTCCTTCCCGATTTTGTTGCCAATATATTAAGGCAAATAGCCATAATGCCTCATTTTCACAATATGATAAAAGGTGTTATGGATTCTTCCGATATAGTATATTTTCTATCTCTTATTACACTTTTTCTCTTTGTTACTCTATTTTCACTGGAAAGGAGACATTTTAATGGATAAGAAAAAGTCTGCTGCACTAAATTCGGTAATATCTCTTGTCGGTGTAATATGCCTTATTGTTGTTATTAACATTTTAAGCAATAAGTATCATTATAAAGCTGATTTAACGGAAAACGGTATTTATTCGCTTAGCGATGCAAGTAAAAAAATTATAAAAAATCTTGATGACAATCTTATTGTCAAATGTTTTTTCTCTTCGAATCTTCCGGAAAATTACGCAATTAACAAACGTTATCTGAAAGACCTTCTTGACGAATACGTATCATACTCATCGGGAAAATTGAAGTATCAGTTTATAGACCCTGATGACGAGCCTGAATGGAAAGAAAAGCTAATTGCTCTCGGTGTTCCCAAAATACAGCTCACAGGGGTAAGTAATGATAAATTTGAAATTAAAAATATATATATGGGAATAGTTTTCTATTATCAGGATAGGAAAGAAGTAATTCCGGTTTTGAAAAACGTAAAAAATCTCGAATACAATATTTCTACAATTATTAAAAAACTTACAACCAAAACATTGCCTGTAATAGGGTTGCTCGGTGCTGCGGGAACTGCGATTCCAGAAGTGGAGCTTAAAAGAATTTCATCGGATTTAAGAAACTACCTTGATGTTGAAACGGTAAGAATGGTGAAATATCTCGGATTGCAAGAGGCAATTGATGTTTTGGTGGTGGTAAATCCAAGGCTGAAAATGTCTCAATGGGTAAAATATCAGATAGACCAGTTCATTATGAAAGGAAAACCTGTTGTTTTCTTAATAGATACTGTAAATACCAATTTTACATTAATGACAGGCAGTAAATCAGAAACAGACATAAACGAGCT
Source organism: uncultured bacterium (assembly GCA_964559045.1). Classification (GTDB taxonomy): domain Bacteria; phylum DYJV01; class DYJV01; order DYJV01; family DYJV01; genus CAZLFW01. The sequence continues at coordinate 4,004 of CAZLFW010000100.1, read as the reverse complement.
ACTTTCAAAATACGGGATAAAAGTATCTTATGACGTTATAGCTGATGCAAGAAACCAGCGAATAGCAATAGAAAAAAAAGTAGGAAATTTTCTCATACAAAACACTGTAAGTTATCCGTTTTATCCCGTGTTTACGGAGATAAACAGAAAATATCCTTTTCTAAATGATTTTGACGGACTCTATTTCCCTGTTATAACCAAAATAGATATAATTGCAAAAGACAATTCTTCCATTGACTGGCTTTTAAAAAGCAGTAAAAACAGTTATCTTGAAAAGCCACCCTATATGTTGGACCCTTACCAAAAATTTAATCCCGCAAAATTTGCATCAGGGAAAAATTTTATTACAGGAGTTATTATCAAGGGCAAGCTTGAAAGCGCTTACAAAGGAAAAGACCTTAATGTTTTAAAAGATAAAGATATTGAAAAGAAAGAAAAAAAAGAGAAATACGAAATCTTTGACATTGACAAGATTAAGAAACAATTTATTCCTTCCACTGATAGGGCAAGAGTCATTGTAATTGCAGATTCCGACTTTATAAAAGACCCGCTTATTGACAAAACAATGGAATCCTTTTTTATGAATATTTTGGATTATTGTCTTGATAATACGGGATTGATTAATATCAGGTCAAAAGGAATCAAGTTAAGACTGCTTCGTGAAACCGATGCAACTGAAAAGATGTTAGTTAAGATTTTTAACATTTTTTTGCCGAGTATTCTTCTGATTCTAACGGGATTGTTCATTAAGCTCAGAAGAAAATCCAAAAAAACAACAAACAACATTAAGAAAGATAAAGGGAGGGATTAATGAGAAAGAGAAATGTTGTTATAATAGTGCTGCTGATAATTGCTGCTGTTGCTCTCTATTTCTCTTTCAAACATGATAAAAACAGGGAGATGCACGGTAAATATCTTTTCAAAAATTTGAAATTTAAAGATATTACTGAAATATCCGTTAAAAACTTTGTTGCCAAACGTTTTGTGCTTAAAAAAAACAATAAGGGAGAATGGTTTACAGGGGGAAAAGAAAGAAAGTGCAACAAGTATAAAATAGCATATCTTATCAATATTTTAAAAGATACCGATTTCGGTAATATTATTTCCGATAAAAAGGAGAAATACGAAAACTTCAATGTTGACGATAAAAATTCAATAAAAGTTATAATAAAAACAATAAAAAAAACAATTCCTTTATGGATAGGAAAATTCACTCCTGACGGGAACGGATGCTATGTAAGGCTTGAAGACGGAAAAGTCTATATTGTTACGAAAAATTTAACTTACGAATTTGACAGAAAAAGAAGTTATTTTTATTTGGAGCAACATGGCAGCAAACATGATAACAGCACCAAAAGCGATAAATAGATGACTTATCAATGTCAAACATGCGGATACGTTTCAAGGAAATGGCTTGGAAAATGCCCCGATTGCAATGAGTGGAACACGTTTATTCAGGAAGACTCCGGTATCAAGAGCACTTCAAGAAAAGGCTCGGAGAAAGCTCTTTCTTTACCTTCCATAAAACTTGAAAAAAAACTTACAAAATCGTGTAAATTAAAGGAGTTTGACAGAGTTATCGGTAACGGTGCGGTAAAGGGACAGGTTATTTTGCTGGGAGGGGAACCGGGAATAGGGAAATCCACACTTTTAACTCAAATACTGAACAATTTGGCAACTTCCGATAAAAAAGGTTTATATCTTTCAGCGGAAGAATCTCCAGCACAAGTAAAAATGAGAACGGAGCGATTGTCAATTAAAAATGAAAATTTTTTTGTTTTACCTGAAAACAACATTTCCAAAGCACTTGAAAAAATAAGACAACTTAAACCTGCCTATATTGTTGTTGACTCTATTCAAACCGTGTATTCCGACACTTCAGCGTCCATTCCGGGAAGTATTTCTCAAATTAAGGAGTGTGCTTCACTTTTAATTGAGTATGTAAAATTCGAAGATGCTGTCCTTTTTTTGATAGGCCACGTAACCAAAGAAGGAGCAATTGCAGGACCTAAAGTGCTGGAGCACATGGTGGACACTGTTTTGTATTTTGAATCGGAAACATCCACAGATTACAGAATTATAAGGTCGTTAAAAAACAGATTCGGAAAGGTTAATGAAATTGCCATATTTGAAATGACTTCCGAAGGATTGAAAGAGGTAAGCGATCCTACCAATATTTTCATTGAAAACAGGGTAAAACAAAATATTGGAAGCGTGATATTCCCTCTTGTTGAAGGAAGCAGAATTTTTCTTGTTGAAATACAGGCTCTTGTGTCAAACAGCAGTTATTCCATGCCGAGAAGGAATGCTCAGGGTATAGATCCAAACCGAATAAACCTACTTGTAACGGTTATTGAAAAGGTAATGGGGGTTAATTTATACGGGAATGATATTTTCATAAATGTTCCCGGTGCAATTAAAATTAACGATCCTGCCGTTGATTTGGCAGTTGTTGCCTCTGTTCTTTCATCATTTTTAAATAAAGAGCTTGACCTTTTTCTTGCATGTTTCGGTGAAGTGGGTTTAAACGGAGAGGTTAGAAAAGCGTCTTTTTGGAAAGAAAGAATCAAAGAAGTTTCAAGAATGGGTTTTAAAAAAATAATAATGCACAAAAGCGAAGAAGGGATAAACGATTTTGAAAAGGTTAAACTTTTTCCCATTGGTAACATTGCTGATATTCCTTATCTTATCGGTTAATGTTTCTGCAAAAATCAAAGCGGTTCAAATTTCCTACTTAAATTGCAAAGACTTGAAAGGCTTTGAAAAAGAGCTTGTAAAAATCGGGAAAGCCGGTTATAATACCGTGATATTCAGGGTTTTCAATAACAAAGGAGACAGAATATACCCTTTTGCAGGAAAAATATTTAACAGAGAAGGAGTATATTTTAAAACCAATTACGCACCTTTGGTTTCCAATCTTCTTCCTCTTGTGGCAAGGCTCTGCCATAAAAACAATCTCAAAATAGTTGCATGGCTAACCACACGTTATCTCGGATTTTCTCGGAATAGGGGATTAACAAGTGTATTACGGTTTGATTTTCAAAAAAATTCTTTTGAAAAAGGGAAAGGTTTAAGCTTTTTCTCGAATAAAAACATAAAATATATTGCAGATGTTTTTGCTGATCTTGCAGCATATAATATTGACGGTATTTTGCTTCAGGATGATGTGAAGATTTTAATAGACGAAGATTTTAACGGTCCAGCTATAAAAAGCTTTAAGGAAGAAACAGGAATTCTTCTTAATGCCGAAAATGTTAAAAAAATTTTATATTCCAATGCTGTTGCAAGAAATAAAGTCCCTGCATCCAAAAATCTTGAAATATGGAATAAAATAAAATCTCGCCAAATTAATACTTTGCTTAACACTATAGTTGATTCGTGCAAAAAAAGGAAAAAAAAGCTCAAGTTGTTTATGAATGTAAATTATGAAACATTATACAGACCGAGATTGTCAATGCTTTGGTATTCTTACGATTTTAGCACGTTAAGCTCTGTTAAGATTGATTATTTCGTGGTAATGCTTTATCAGCGACAGATTATGAAAGAGCTGCATCTGTCAGAGCAGGAAACAGACAAGTTTATTTTTAAAGTTATAAAAAGCAGTTCTAAAATTGTAAGCCCTGAAAAAATAGTATATAAAATTCAGACTTACGACTGGTATACGAATAAATTAATTTCATTTAATAGTTTGAATAAATTGTTTACTTTTTTTGTTAATAATAATATATTGAATATTGCGATTTTTCCTTATAATGAAGAGTTAACACTGTTTAAATTTCAATACAAATAGAGACCTTTGCACTGTATTTCTATTGATATGGTGAATTTTTCATTTAATATTAATAATTTATGGATTCTTCAGTCGCTACGCTCCCTCAGAATGACCCCAAAAAGTCATTCTGACCCTGAGCAAAGCGAAGGGGAAGAATCCATTGTAACTATTTGTTTTTGCTTGCTTGTCCATTTTGTAGTTTTTAAATATTTTTTACCGTGCAAAGCTTTCA
>CAZLFW010000099.1:0-5331 GCA_964559045.1 uncultured bacterium | reverse complement strand
TTAATAGCTTCTGCTAAGTTTATACTTTCTTCCTCTTTTCTATATTATTAGGTAATACTTGATAAAGCATTGAACATTACCTAATATTTATCAGTAATGCACTAATGATGCCAATATTTAAAAATCGTTATATGCCTTAATTAATTACAAACTTTATTAAATTAATAAGTACTTCTTTTCTAATTTTTTATACAGATTGTGCCAATAAAATACAAATGTGTCACAAGTTGAATAGATGAAGGATGCAATGTAATGATTTTAACTTAAAGTGGTTTAGAATGGAATATATTGAATATATTGGTGACACAAAATAAGCCATTATTTAATCCATCGGAATCAGTGGCCCCATTAGTGACTCATTTTCTTCGATAAAATAAATTGATTATACATTGGACAATAATTTTATAGGATGTTATATAGAGACAAAGGAGGTTTCAATGAAACAGTTTATTCCAGAAGGCTTTCTTTTTTCTTCAGCTAATGCAGGTATAAAATATGAAAACAGAGATGATTTGGCTCTAATATATTGCGGAGAGGGTGCAAAGGTGTGTGGTGTATTTACTAAAAACAAAGTAAAAGCTGCACCTGTTAAATATTCTCAAAAAATTCTTGAATCAGGTTTTTCCAAAATTAAAGCTTTGTTAATAAACAGCGGCAATGCAAATGCGTGCACCGGTGCCAAAGGACTTAAAGATTGTTATGAAATTTCCGAAAAGTTGTCTGAATTTACCCATTGTAACAGTAAAAATATTTTAATAGCTTCCACAGGGGTAATAGGTGTTGAATTGCCTGTTAAAAAAATAACAGATAAATTTCCCGAACTTACCAAATCTCTTTCAGTTAACAATCTTGAAAATGTTGCAAAAGCAATTATGACTACAGATACGTTTCCAAAAATTTTTTCCGTTAGAAATGATTTTACTATATGCGGAATAGCCAAAGGTGCAGGAATGATAAATCCTAACATGGCTACAATGTTGGCTTTCATATTAACTGATGCTGATATTGAATATGAAGTTATGCAAAAGATTTTAAGGAAGATTAACGGCAAAACTTTTAATTCAATTTGTGTTGACGGAGATACGAGCACAAATGATACGGTGCTGTTACTGTCAAGCGGATTAAAAAAAAATGTAAATATTGAAAAATTTTCCGATGGTTTATACGAAGTTATGCTTAATCTTGCAAAAATGATAGTTAGAGACGGAGAAGGTGCTACCAAACTGATAAAAATTACTGTTAAAGGAGGTGTTTCCTCCGAACAATGCAAAAAAATATGTGATGCTTTATCAAAATCTTTACTTGTTAAAACAGCATTTTTCGGCGCTGATCCCAACTGGGGACGAATAATTTGTGCAATCGGCTACAGTAACACAGATGTAATTCCGGAAAAAATAGATATATTTTTCGGAAACTATCCTGTTGTAGAAAGAGGTATGGAAGCTCCTGAATTTTCAGAAAAAGAGATTTCAAATTATCTTGCTGATAATAATGAGATTAATGTTACAATTAACTTAAATTCCGGGAATTTTTCACATGAATGTTACACTTGTGATTTAACTTACGAATATGTAAAAATCAACTCGGAATACCGAACATGATTTATAAGTTATAAAAACTTTTTTTCTCAGTTTTACGGATAATATTTGCTCAAAGTTTAAGAGAGAAAATCAGTAAAAAAGTTTATCTCGGAACCTTTGTAGGCAACAATTCCTCCTACCTTTATATTCCCGAACATTTCTATCATGCTGATATTGTCTCTTATTTGTTCTTGAGGAGTTTTAAAAATTTCGTTTAAAATTATTGTGTTTAGTTTTATTTGTCTGTTTCTTAAAGCTTCTACGGAAAGTAAAGTGTGATTTACAGTGCCAAGATTTGTTCTTGCCACGAGAATTACTTCAAAATCAAGTATTTTTATCAAATCTATAATCATAATCTTTTTTGTAAGCGGGACAAACAATCCTCCTGCACCTTCCACAACATATATGTTGTAGTTGTGTTTTTTTATGTCGTTTTCAATAAAAGATACCACTTTACGGATATCAATTTCAATTCCGTCTATTTTAGAAGCAATCATGGGAGCCAAAGGTTTTCCGAATGTATACAGCGGTTTGACTCTGTCATTTGCATATTTCGCAAGAATTTTAAAGTCCGGTGAAGGGTTGTTTTTAACTCCGGACTCAATAGGTTTGAATACTCCTACTTTTTCCCCTGAATCAACCAGATATTTGCAAAAAAGAGATGCAACGAAAGTTTTACCAACTTCGGTATCCGTGCCTGTTATAAAAAATTTTTTCATAGTTTTAACCTTATATAGACTATTTCTCCTTCTGTGTCGATGATTTCAAAACCTAATTTTTTTGCAAAGTTCAGCATTTTACTGTTTTCAGCGAGAACTGAGCCGTAAATTTCTTTTATTCCTTTATCTTTGGCAATTCGGAAAAGCTTGTCCATTAAAATTTTTCCAACTCCTTTTGCCTGCCATTGATCTCTTACAACAATTGCAAATTCGTATTTTTCGGAATTGGGGTAATAAACAAGTCTGTTAACTCCAACTATTTTTTCTTTGCCGTTCTCTTTTGCAACCGCTACAATTGCAACTTCTCTATTGTAATCTATTTGCGTAAAACTTGCAAGCTGTTCGTGTGTAAGCCTTTTTCTGTAACTGAAAAATCTGTAATAATTAGTTTCTTTAGAGAGAGAATAGAAAAAATCAAGGTGCATTTCTTCATCTTCAGGTTTAATGGGTCTTATTAATATTTCCGTGTTATCAGGAAGTTTTTCCTTAAATTCGTAGTTATTAGGATAAGGAAGAATAACAAAATGATACGGCGGTTCAATTTCATTTTTTTTCACCTTTATTTTAAAATCAAGAGCATAAAAATCTTTTTTGTAATTTACAAGAGGGTCAATTACCAATTCTCTTATGCCAGAAAAATCACTGCTTAAATACGACAGCTTTACAAGGAGCTCTTCAAGCTTTTCCACAAGTCCCAAATTTTTTAAGAAATCGCTCAGATAGGAGCGTTCTATTAATCTTAATGCAAGAAATTTGTTTAAAGGAGGTAGCATAATTGAAGCTTCTTTCATTATTTTTTTATATTTACCTCCCAATCCGAGGAAAATATAGGGACCTAACTCGTTATCGGTTTTTATTCCCACTTGTAAAACTATGTCAACATTTTCTATATATTTCTCAATTAAAACTTTATTAATGTTTTTTTTGAAATCTATTACTTCATGATATGATTTTTTTAACATTCTCGGAGAATCTATTTTTTTAAACTCCTTTTCTTGAAAATTATTCGAAAGAACTACAATGTTAACTGGATATCCTATTTTATCGGCTTTGAAAAATGCGTGATTCAAATTTTTCACTTCAAAGGAAGGAAGCACAGGTATTTCGTAACATTTTAGTATTTCTTCCGATTTGTCAAAAGATATTTCGGTAACCTCTTCTTTGCAATATTTTTCAATAATTTTTTCAGCTTTGTTATGGTTAAAGTTGAATGTTTTGCTGAAACGTGTAGGTGTGGCAATTAACTTTCTCAGTTTGTGTCTGTAGCTTACACCGTAATAGTAAGAGTCTATGGCTTCGTTAAGATTGAAAAACACGGAAGTGTTTATATTTTCCAGCTTGGAAAGCTTCAAATAATAATATTCGTTTCCACCGAGAAATACAAACAACAGTCTTTTGTTGTAGATATTTTTGTTCTTAATTTCTTTAATCACATAAGAGGGCTCGTATAATCCGTTTATAACGAGAATTATCATAAACGTATCGAAATCGGACGATTTAATACAGATTTCAGCTGTTTCGATTAAAACCTTTTCATTTGCACTTCCTGAAACATCAACGGGATTGTCGCAATATTCGCTTTCTTTTAAAATGTTTTTAAGATTCTTTTTTAAATCGTTGTTGATTTTATGCAAGTTCAATTTTCTGTTATGAAACTCGTCAACAGCAAGAACTCCGGCTCCGCCGGAATTGGTAATTATACATATTTTGTCACTTTCAGGTATTTTAACTTTTGTAAGAATATCCGCAGCAGAAAGAAGCTCGTCTATTTTGTCAACTCTAATAATTCCCGCTCGCCTGAAAGCATTGTCATAAACATTGTAATTTCCAACTTCTTTTAGCATCCTTTTTTGAATAATTTCGTTGCTGTGAGGGTTATTGCCGCTTTTAACGGCAAGGATAGGCTTGATTCTCGATGTATGTCTTGCAGCACTGAGAAATTTACGGACGTTTTTAATTTGTTCTATATAAAGCATGGTGGATTTAACATTGTTTTCACCCCATAAAAAATCTATAATATCCCCGAAATCCACATCTATTATGGAGCCTATACTGATAATATACTTAAAACCTATGTTGTTTCTTTTGGCATAATCGAGAACAGATGTTATTATGGCACCGCTTTGGGATACAAATGCGATATTTCCTCTTTCAGGCATATCGGAGTAAAAGGATGCGTTTAGATTAAGCTCAGGAATAATTATCCCTATGGAATGTATTCCGAGAATTCTGAAATTTAATTTTTTTGACAATTCCAATAGTTGTGTTACTGCATGTTTGTCTGAAAGTGATTGGACACCTTCGGTTATGATAACATTTGATATTTTATCTTTGTCTTTACATGTTTGCAGAATATTTAAAACCTCTTCTATTGGAGTTGTAAACACGGCTATATCCACAGAATCATCTATCTGATTAATACTTTGTAGAATTTTAACCGATTCAGGTTCCGCAATGGTGCACTCTTTTGAAACAGCTGAAATTTTTCCCTGAAAATCGGAATATAAAAGATTTTTCAAAAGAGTGTTGCCTTTGCAAGCCCCTTTGTGTAAATTTCCAATAACCGATATGTGTCCGGGATTAAAGAGTTTCTCCAATTGTTTTATTGACATTATAATTAAATATAGCAAAAAAAAAGAAAAAAGGAAATTTTTTTGTTGACAACAGGGGAAAAATTCTATATCAAAACCACCAATGCCGGGTTAGCTCAGTCGGTAGAGCAGAGGACTGAAAATCCTCGTGTCCTTGGTTCGATTCCGAGACCCGGCATTTTCTTAAATTGACCTGATAATCAAAGTAGCTTACCCAAATATTTAATTTGTTAAAAACTCCGTTTGAATTTTGAACTTCTTGAACTTATAGTATCCCAAGTTATCAAAACAATTTTTTTCATTAGCCACTTTTTTAAGTTTTTTATCCTTCTTGCACTACCGTTAAAAATTTGTTATTATAGAAAATAAGAAAATTAATAAAGGAGTTGTATTGGGATTTTTCGATTCGTTTGATAAAGATTTTTTAAATGTCATTATTAA